>JASHVU010000622.1 GCA_030044455.1 Acidobacteriaceae bacterium
GGGAGCGGCAAGTAACTGATTCCAAACAGGATCAAAGATTTAGACCCCCTCGCAACCCGCTGATAACAAATGAGCTAAGACTCAAAGTCTTCATAAATAACAACTTAACTGCTGCGCTTTCGCGGCAGCTCATTCATGGGCAAAGGGATGATGCTTCGCCAAGGCTTGTTAACGATCGGGACGGCAGCGACTGGAGCGGATTTTTTCGAGTTCCAGCAGCGAGGAGGGACGCAAATCGGGCCATGCATCCGTTGTCACGCCAGTTGGTGGTCCCGCCACAGCCGTGGTTCCCCGCCTCGTCTGGCCCGACGTTCGCTCGCAGCGTTCGCCAACCAAATGGTGGTTAACAGGCCCTACATTCAAACTGTATCGCATGGGCAGGAAATTACCGGCAACCCGGAGCCCCAAAAACCGAAGATCCGTTTGCGGAGCCGGCAAACCACTGTTATTGGCGGTCAGCCTTGAGCACTTTGGCCGTCGTCACAATCTGGCCCACGTGGCGCTGCGTGTGGTCCGCCACATGAATGAGCGCGCCGCCGATGGTGGTGGGCAACTGCTTGCGGCCCACAAAGCGCGGCGTGTTGAGGTCGGCGGTTGCGAGCTCGCGAACGCGCGCTTCGGCGTTGGTGAATGAAACTTCAACTTCGGCGATGAGTTCGGCGAGAGACTCTTCGCCGGTTGACTCGGCTTTGAGCGCGGCAAGTTGTTCTGCGCTGAGCTGGCCGCCCTCAGCGTAGGTAAGAATGCGGTCAGTGGATCGGGCGATGTGGCGGAGGTGGTAAGCGATGGTTGTGAGTCCGAGCGGCGCGGAGTGGACCTCGGCGTCGGTGAGGCCGGCAGTCCATTTGGTGATGTCGTCGAGAGCGAGATCGAGCGCATGCAGAACGGCGCGGCCGGCGGCGGGAACGTCGGTGTAGGTGCCTTGCAGCCAGGGCTCGATGTAGGGAGCGACATTCATTGGGAAAGCACCTTCAGCCAGAATGATAGCGCCTGAATTCCCCGTATGGTCGACCCCACCGGTATTCTTGCCGCACTGATCAGACGCCGCCTAATTGGGAACCACCTGCAGGTTATTCGTCACCGAAAAAATCCCGGGTACGCTGTTGGCGCGAATGCCGGCTGTGTCTTTATCACTCTGGTTGTCGACTACGCCCACGAGCGTTACATGGCCATTGTTGACGATGATGCGTATCGGTTTCTGGACGCCAAGATCATACTTCTCGAGGGACGGGAACCCATAGATGGCGCGGAACAACCGGATGCGCAACCCATCATCCATCGGTGAGAGCGGCAAGACCTCGATGTTATTCACGACCTGGTCAACGCCCTCAATATGCTTGATGGCATTCTGAGCATCGGACTTGAGCGAAGGCCGGCTTACCTGGCCGAGCAGGGTGACGGTTCCGCCCTGAACCTGGAAAGCAATATTGTCGAAGACGCCAAAATAGGGGAGCATCAGGAGTTCGTGACGCACCTCTCTCTGGATCCGAATTTGAGCGGGGTTTTGCGGTTCAGGCTGGGCCGTAACGAGCGGGGCTGCGGCGATTGCGAGCGACAGGAGAATCAGGACTTTCAGATTGCGATTCATGGCTGCTCCTTGAAGAAGACGCCTCATGGCTTATCCATATGATGCGAGCATCATCGAATCGATTTGATGCAAGTGCCTTCGGAAAAGCCTATTCCTGATGAGGAGCAATCGCGCCAGGCAGCTGCATTCCCGCCGTTTACCCCGCGCTCTTCACCCTGACCACGGTGATCTTCTCAAAGCCTTCTTCGAAGAGCGGCGGTTTGAGCTTTTCGGCCATGCGGCGCATCGCATCTTCACTCACCGAGCGGTCGCGCTGGCGGTTGCGCTCCAGGCACACTTCAAGAGGCACATCAAAAAAGACGGCCTGCACCTCGTAGCCAAAGCTCTTGGCCATCTTGATCCACTGGCGGCGCTCATGGACGGAGAGGTTCGTGGCGTCCACGTAGTTCCACGGCATGCGGGCGATGAGACGCGCGCGCAGCAGCGAACGCAACGTGGAGAAGACCAGCCCCTGGTAGCGCTGCTCCTCAACATCGTCGAAGAGAATATTGCGCAACAAGTCCGACGAGAGCGGGGTGACGCCACGCCGGCCGAACCAGGTGGTTTTGCCGGAGCCGGGCAACCCGATGGCGAGCACAACGTATCCCTTGGGAGCCTGCGGCGTGCGTTCCGACTGAACGGGCTCAGCGCCAGCCGCAGAAGGCATCTCGGGCTGGGTCTCGACTTCGAGGCGGCCTGAGCCGGCCTGCTCGTTCCAGTCCTGGCGAGGCTGAGGGTGCCGTTGCGGCCGCGGTGCAGACGCGTGGCGCTGGTCGTGAGAGCGCGGTTCGTGCCCGCCAGATTGACGGTCTGAGCCTTGACGGTCTGAACCGGCCTGGCGGTCGCGCGCCCCTTCGTACGGATACTGCGGCACCAGCGGAGCCGGTTGATTTTGTGGAAGTTCCTGGCCGATTTTTCCCGTAGATTCCGATGTATTGGGTGCCCGTTTCGAACGTCTTCTCATTCCGCCTTCAACCCTGGCCCCTTATTTTCGATTTCGGGCCATCCCTGCAGTTCTGCATTGCTACCCGAATACCACACTTGGCGACGCGGCTGCAAATTCTGTGCATTCCGTCACATACAGTACCATAGTGGGCCGGGCATCCAGGCGATGGCCCATTTTGCGCTCACATTGTGAGTTGTGTGAGCCTTTTCACTTCGTCACAAACGGCCCGGATGTTACGATCAAGAGTTTGGTGGAAATACTTTTGGCTGCACTCCAGACACCGCACCTTACTGGTTTATTGACCCATCGACACACAGGAAATCAAGGAGAAATCAAACATGGCAGTAAAGGTTGGAATCAATGGCTTTGGCCGCATTGGGCGCAATGTTTTGCGCGCCGCGCTGGGCAACAACGACATCGACTTTGTGGCTGTAAACGATTTGACGAGCCCGGCAACGCTGGCCCACCTGCTCAAGTACGATTCGATTCTCGGCAATCTTAAGAACGACATTTCGCACGGCGACGACTTTATCTCGGTCGACGGCAAGAAGATCAAGGTGTGGGCCGAGCGCGACCCCGCCAAGCTGCCCTGGGCAGATGTTGGCGCCCAGATTGTGGTTGAGTCTACCGGCCACTTTACCGACGCTACCAAGGCCAAGGCGCACCTCGGCTCGACTGTCAAGAAGGTCATCATCAGCGCTCCCGCAAGCAATGAAGACATCACAATTGTGATAGGCGTGAACGACGACAAATACGATGCGGCCAAACACAACGTGATTTCGAACGCCAGTTGCACCACCAACTGCCTGGCGCCGGTGGTCAAGGTTCTGCTGAAAGAAACCGGCATTTTGAGTGGCATCATGACCACCATCCACAGCTACACCAACGACCAGGTCATCCTCGACTTTCCGCACAAGGACCTGCGCCGCGCCCGCGCTGCCGCGCTGAACATGATCCCCAGCTCAACCGGCGCCGCCAAGGCATTGAAGCTGGTGATACCTGAGACCGCCGGCAAGCTCGACGGCTTCGCCATCCGCGTGCCCACGCCAAACGTTTCGATCGTCGACCTCACCTACATCGCCGAGAAGCCGACCGACGCCAAGGCCGTCAACGCCGCGTTCAAGGCCGCCAGCGAAGGCGAACTGAAGGGCATTCTGGGCTACGATGAGAACCTCCTGGTTAGCTCCGACTTCAAGGGCAATGCGTTGTCTTCCATCGTTGACGCGCCGCTGACCAAGGTTGTGGGCCAGAGCGTGAAGGTGCTCAGCTGGTACGACAACGAGTGGGGTTACTCGAACCGCGTCGTGGACCTGATCGGCTTCCTCAAGAAGAAGGGGCTGTAACAAGAGTTGTCAGGGATCAGGTGTCAGGGGTCAGTTGATGTTGCTCACGCGAGCGTTGTATCACTGAACCCGGAACCCTGATCCCTGATCCCTGTATTTCCATGCGCCAAAACATCAGCGGCGAATCTCCTTACGAGCCGGTTATCGGCTTCTCGCGCGCGGTGCGCGTGGGGAACCTGGTGTATCTTGCCGGTACAGCTCCGGTAGGCGCCGAAAATGAGGATGCGGCCGGACAGACTCTGCGCGTCTTCGAAATCGCCGCCGAGGCTTTGGCGAAGTCCGGCGCAGGATTCCAAAACGTCGTTCGCACCCGCATCTACCTTACCCACGTGGATGACTGGGAAGTGGTGGGTCGCGTGCACGGGCAGTTTTTTTCTGAGATTCGTCCAGCGGCTACGATGATTGTTGTCGCCGGATTCATCAATTCCGCGTGGCGGGTCGAGATCGAAATGGATGCCGTCATCCCACCTGTTCAGGACTCTACAAGTTTTCTTCCATTCTTCGCATAAACCAAGGAAGGCCAATTGCCATGCCCAAGCTTTCGATTAAAGACATCGATCTGACCAACAAGCGCGTTTTCATCCGCGTCGATTTCAACGTGCCGCTGACTGAAGACGGCTCGACCATCACCGACGACACGCGCATTGTGGCCACGCTGCCCACCATTGAATACGCGGTGCGGCATCGGGCCAAGGTGATTCTGGCCTCGCACCTCGGCCGCCCCAAAGGCAAACCGAACCCGAAGTACTCGCTCAGACCGGTGGCCATCAGGCTGCGCGAATTGCTCGATAGGAAGTTTCACGAAGGCATCAACGTGGCCTTTGCGCCCGACTGCGTTGGCGAAGTGGCGACTGAACTGGCGCATCAGCTTGAATCGGGCCAGGTGCTGCTGCTTGAGAATCTGCGCTACCACGCCGAAGAAGAAGCCAACGATCCGGCGTTCTCAAAAGCCCTGGCCTCGCTGGCCGAGATTTATGTGAACGATGCTTTCGGATCGGCCCATCGCGCGCACGCATCGACCGAGGGCATTACCCATTTCCTCAAGCCCGCCGTTGCCGGCCTGCTGATGGAGAAAGAAATCACTTACCTGAGCAAGGCGCTCGATAATCCCGAGAAGCCGTTTGTGGCCATCATTGGTGGCGCCAAGATCTCAGGCAAAATCGACGTAATTTCTAACCTTTTGGATAAGGTCGATACTCTGGTTATTGTCGGCGGTATGGCGTACACCTTTTATCGCGCCAAGGGCGTCACCACGGGCAAGTCGCTGGTTGAAGAAGACAAGATCGACCTTGCCAAAGCGACTCTCGACAAAGCCAGGAGTAAGGGAGTGGAATTCCTGCTGCCGGTGGACAACATCCTGGCCGACAAGTTTGCTGACGATGCCAGGACGCAGGTGTGGGACACTTCTGTCGATTTCCCTGCTGAGTGGCAGGGATTGGACATTGGCCCCAAGTCCATTGGCGCGATCGAAGACGTTATTTTGACGGCAAAGACGATCGTGTGGAACGGGCCTGCCGGCGTATTCGAGTTCCCGCACTTTGCTGTGGGCACCAACGCCATTGCCGAAGCCGTGGCGGCCAATCGCACGGCAATTTCAATCATCGGCGGTGGCGACAGCGTGAGCGCCATCAACCAGGCCGGCGTAGCCGACCAGATCACGCACATTTCCACCGGCGGAGGAGCTTCGCTTGAGTTTCTTGAAGGCAAGAAGCTGCCCGGCGTGGAAGCGCTCACGGACAAATAAAACAAAGGCCAGAGATCAGAGGTCAAAAGAATCGCATCCAGCGGAAATCTGCCGGGTGCGATTCTTGTTTGCATTCAGAACTGAGCGTTCGCCGCTCTGAAGTGGCCTTTCTTCGCCAAGGCAAGGAGCGCGCCGTCCGCCGTAACCAGCGTCGCCCCCAATTGCCGTGCTGTTGCCACAATGACGCGGTCAGCTGGGTCGGGGTGCATCTCAAAGGGCAGGCGAGTGCTGGCAACCGCGATCTCCGGTTCGAGAGGCGCCAGATGGACGCCGGGTTTTCCAAGTGCCGTACTGAGCCAATCCATCACGTCGCACCCAAGTTGAACCCTTCCCTTGCTCACGAGCAGCGCTATCTCCCACGGGGTAATAGCTGAAACCAGGACAGCGTCTGACATCATCGCCGCCTCAATCGCTCCGCGGACGTGCTTCCCAATCTTTGGACTTCCCTCCAAATCCCAGATGAGGACATGCGTATCAAGCAGTAGGCCGGGGCGCTTCACGCTTTCTAAAAGCAGGGGTCCGCTCATTTCATTGCGTCCCATTCCACGTCAATCGGCGAAATAATGTCGCCCTCCCAGAGCACACTCCCTTTCATCGATCCGTAGAGCTGCTGCTTTTGCGGCGGCTCAGGGATCAGTCGGGCCACGGGCTTTCCGCGCTTGGTGATCACGAGCGGCTTACGCTTCTCGGCGACTTCATCAATGAGTTTCAGGCATTTGGCCTTGAATTCGCCGGCGGGAACAGTGGCAGCCTTCATGGCATTCCTCCCATGGTCACGGACCATGGTCATATCGTAGCACGGTCCCGGTCTTTCGTGAAGATCGCCCTGTGCCCTGCGTCACCCGGAGGGACGAAACCGATCCCATAAAATTGAAGTGCGAACACTTTTCCATTCGAAGGAACCGAAATCATGTCTCGTAAAGCTCTGATTGCCGCTAATTGGAAGATGTACAAAACGCCGGTGGAGGCCAACGTGTTTGTCGATGCGTTTTTGCCGCTCGTCGCCGGACACACACGCGATGAGATCGCGCTGTTCCCATCCCCGGTGCTGCTGCCGACCGTGATTGGGGCCGCTAAAGGATCTAACGTCGCCGTTGGCTGCCAGAACATTCACTTCGCCGAAGAGGGCGCCTACACCGGCGAGACCTCGATCGGCCAATTGATAGCCGTTGGCGGCACGCACACGCTCATCGGCCACTCTGAGCGGCGTCAGTACTTTGCCGAGACCGACGAGATCGTGAACAAAAAGCTGCACACGGCGCTTAAGCACGGCGTCGTTCCCATCGTCTGCATCGGCGAAGTGCTTGAAGAGCGTGAGGCCGGCAAGACGGCCAGCGTGCTCAAGACTCAGGTGACAGGCGCATTTGCCGGCATCACGCCCGAAGCGGCCGCGCCCATTGTGATTGCCTACGAGCCGGTGTGGGCCATCGGCACCGGCAAGACGGCCACGCCTGAGATTGCAGAAGACGCTCACAAAGTGATTCGCGCCGAGGTCGCCAAACTGCTGGGCGCCGATGTTGCCGCGGCCATGCGGATTCTCTATGGCGGCAGCGTGAAGCCCGACAACGTAACGTCGCTCATGGCGCAACCCGACATCGACGGCGCTTTGGTGGGTGGCGCGAGCCTCAAGCCGGATTCGTTCGAGAAGATCGTTAAATACTAGGGGTGCTAGCGGAGCTAGTCTGATAGCAGGTCAGCGGGCCGCTCGGAGCGAAATGCTTCGGGCGGTTTCTTGTTGTTGGAGACATGTGCATCGAAGGCAAATAGTTGGCCGATGTTGCGGGCGTGGAC
>JASHVU010000623.1 GCA_030044455.1 Acidobacteriaceae bacterium
CTCGATTACTTCTGCTCACTGAGCAATAACTGGGCCTATGCGCTGGCGGTTGAAAAGCTGGTCGCGCAGGAGGTGCCCGAGCGCGCGCAATATATTCGCGTGATTCTCGCCGAGCTTACCCGCATTCAGAACCACGCATCGTCGATCGGCTTCCTTATTCAGGAGATGGGCGCTAGCGGCACACCGCTGATGTACGCCTTCCGCGAGCGGGAAAAGATTCTTGATCTCTTTGAATCGCTTACCGGATCGCGCATGATGTGCAACTACATGCGATTTGGCGGCTGCCGCGTTGACGTGAGCGCCGCCTGGCTCGACGGTGCGCGCAAAGTTCTGGCAGGGCTACCCTCATTTGTTGACGAGTTCGAGGCGCTGCTCACAACAAACGAGATTCTGATGGCGCGCTGCCAGGGCGTTGGCGTGTTGAGGCCCGACTTGGCGGTGAACGCGGGCGTCAGCGGTCCCATGCTGCGCGCGTCGGGAGTCAATTACGACCTTCGCAAAATCGACAAGTACGGCATCTACGACCGCTTCAAGTTTCGCGTGCCACTCGGCGACCATGGCGACATCTACGACCGCTACATGGTGCGCGTGCTCGAGATGCGTGAGTCGATCGTGATTCTCGAGCAGGCGCTCAAAGACATTCCTGCCGGGCCCATCATGGATCCCAGGGCAAAGATTCGCGGATTCAGGCCTAAGCCGGGTGAAGCGTACGGGCGCATCGAGGCACCCAAGGGCGAGCTTGGTTTTTATCTCATCAGCGACGGCAGCCCCAACCCGTATCGTTACCGGGTTCGCCCGCCCAGCTTGATCAACCTGACCATTCTTGAAGACATGTGTCTGGGCAGCAACGTGGCCGATGTGGTTTTGATTTTTGGAAGCGTGGATATTGTGCTGGGGGAAGTGGACCGGTAGAAGCGAGTTGTCAGTTATCAGTAAGCAGTTGTCAGTAGACAGTTGTGAGTCGTACGCACGACAGGCAGGAAGAACGATGCAAGAGAAGTTGAAGGCGCAGTCATTTAGGGACTTGGTTGTCTGGAAGCGAGCAATGGAATTAACGGTCGCAGTTTACCGTTTGACAAAGGACTTCCCTCGAGAAGAGCAATATGGCCTTACTAGCCAAATTCGGCGCTCGGCAGTCTCGGTCCCAAGCAACATTGCTGAAGGGCAAGGCAGATTTACCGTAGGCGAATTCAAGCAGTTCCTGGGCATTGCAAGAGGGTCAAACTTTGAGCTCCAGACACAACTCGAGATCGCAAGGGTGCTGAATTTCGGCAACGCTGCACTGATCGCAGAAGCCGAAAAACTGTCGCACGAGATTGGCAAAATGATTTACGGACTCGCGGAGTCGATATGAGGTCCGTTTTGCGAAACTGCTAACTGACAACTGACAACTGATAACTGCTAACTGACAACTGACAACTGACAACTGATAACTGATAACTGATAACTGACAACTGACAACTGATAACTAGCGGAGCGCAGCGTGTTAGGCGAAGGCATACTGAAGGGAATGGCGGAGACGGCGAAGAACTTCGCCGGCAGCTTTGTCTCCGGGGAACGGCTCACGACGGTCGAGTATCCTGAGCAGCGCATCCCGACCGTCGAAAATGCGCGCGTCTTTCCATTCCTTGTCTACGACGGGCCCGATTGGCAGGCCGGCCTGCGCTGCGTCGCATGTCAGATCTGTGAAAAAGAGTGCCCGCCCAAATGCATTTACATTGATAAGTCGGCCGACAAGAAGCCCGACTTTGTAGGCAAGGCGCAGTTTTATCCGACGCGGTTCGATATCGACATTTCGGTCTGCATGAGCTGCCAGATTTGCGTTGAGGTCTGTCCCTTCGAAGCCATCAAGATGGACACGCAATTTGAGCTTGCCACCGAAGATCGCTTTGGCGGACTGTTGCTCGACCGCGAGCAACTCGCCAGGTCAAACGAATACTACCATTCAATTCATCCGGCTGAAGCCGCTGAAGTAGACCACCGCCTGGCCGAAGAAAAGGTCAAAGTTGCGGCCAAGGCCAAAGCTGCCGCCGAGGCCGCTGCCGCCAAAGCTGCCGCCGCTCCCAGGCCGAATCCACCAGCAACTGCCACGGGAGGCGAGTAAGCAATGAGCACGTCCTCCGTGGTCATCAATCTCGACCAGATTTTCATTGTTCTTCGCGACTGGGTCACACACTTTCTTCCCGCCTCGTGGCGGCCGGCTGCTGGCGTAGTGCTTAGTGTGGTGGCGATCGTTTGCGTTTTTCCCGGGCTCTTTGCGTTAACCACGGTCTTTGAGCGCAAGGGCTTGGGCCGCATTCAGAATCGCCTGGGCCCCAATCGCGTGGGACCCTTCGGCTTCTTTCAGCCCATCGCCGACGGCATCAAATCACTCACCAAGGAAGACATCATTCCCACCAGCGCCAACGCGGTGGTGCATTTCCTGGCTCCGCTCATTCTTGTGGTCGCCGTCTTCATGGGCTTCGCTGTGCTGCCCATGGGCCGCAACATGGTGCTCGTGAATATGGATGCGGGACTGCTCTTCTTTTTTGCCATGGGCGCGTCGACTGAGCTT
>JASHVU010000624.1 GCA_030044455.1 Acidobacteriaceae bacterium
TGCCGCCACGCTCCAGAGGCCGATTGCGATAGCGAATGCCTTGCGAGTTCCGAGCTTATCTGTCAGCCCCCCGGCTACCAGCATGCCAATGGCGTAAGCTGCCTGAAACGCTGCCAGGATGTACCCATACTTGACGCTGTTCAGTCCGGGGATGATGCCTTCGAGAAATTTTTCAAGGTACGCGATAACGCCGCGATCTACGTAAGCAATCACGGTAGCCAGGAACAGAAACGCGCAGATCACCCAGCGCAGGTGCGAGGCGCCGTCCCGCGAGCCGAAGGTTTTAAAAAACGAGCGCGATGTCGTCCCTGAGGTCGCCATAAAACTCCGATGCTTCCGATGCAATCTTGGAATCGCACGGTTGTGAGCAGCAGACGCTACAGCCGGTAAGCCTTCTTAACCAGTGAATAGGCTAATTCGTGAGCCACTTCGAATGCCTCGCCTTCTTCGAGACGGTGTTCCGCCACCAGCCTGCCGAGGAAGGCGCAATCCACTCTGCGCGCCACGTCGTGCCGCGAAGGGATCGACAGAAACGCTCGCGTGTCGTCGTTGAATCCCACAGTATTGTAGAAGCCGGCTGTCTCAGTTGCCTGTTGACGAAATCGCATCATGCCGTCAGGGCTGTCGTGGAACCACCACGGAGGGCCCAGGCGCAGGCATGGATAGTGGCCGGCCAGCGGCGCCAATTCGCGGCTGTAGCTGGTTTCATCCAACGTGAAAAGAATGAGAGTGAGGTTTTTCTCGTTACCAAAGCGGCTCAGCAGCGGCTTGAGAGCAGCAACGTAATTTGTCGGCTGCGGAATGTCGGCGCCCATGTCGCGGCCGTAGCGCGAAAAAATCAGCGGGTTGTGGTTGCGAACAGAACCCGGATGAATCTGCATCACCAGGCCGTCTTCCACGCTCATTCGGGCCATTTCCGTCAGCATCTGGGCCCGGAAGAGTTCGCAGTCTGCCTCGGTTGTCGATCCGGCCAGAACCTTATTGAAGAGTATCTCCCGGTCGGTACGATCCAGATCTGCGGTCTGTGCAGTTGGGTGTCCGTGATCGGTCGATGTGCACCCCAGCGTCTTGAATCGCGCGCGGGCCTTAGACAGCGCCGCAAGGTAGCCGTCCCAGCTCGCTGTGTCTTCGCCGTTTTGCTCACCTAATTTCGCCACCGACTCCAGAAAACCTGGAAAATCGGGATCGACTACCGGATCGGGCCGGAATGCAGGAATAATGCGGCCCTTCCATCCGGAGTCACGAATTGTCTTGTGGTGCGTGAGATCATCGAGCGGCGAATCGGTGGTCGACAGCAGCTCAATCCTGAATCGCTCAAAGAGCGCGCGAGGCAGAAACTCCGGCGTGTTCAGCTTCTCCTGGATGGTGTCGTAATAGTGGTCGGCCGTTTCTTCGCTTAGCCGCTCGGTCAATCCGAATAGATTCTGAAACGCATAGTCGAGCCAGATGCGCGTGGGCGTTCCGCGGAACAGGTAATAGTGGCTGGCGAAGATGCGCCAAACCTTGCGCGGCTCCTTGATCCTGGGCTGGCCGATTTCAAGATCGTCGAGCGAGACGCCCTGGCTGTAGAGCATGCGAAAGACGTAATGATCGGGCTGCACGAACAGCGTCGCGGGATCGGGAAACGGCGCGTTCGCTGCAAACCATCCTGCCTGCGTGTGCCCGTGCGGGCTGACGATGGGTAAATCATGAACACGTTCATAGAGCGCCCTGGCAACTTTGCGAGCCGACGGCTCAGATGGAAACAATCGATCATCATCAAGCAGCATGGCTTTCATTCTACAGCCGAAGAAAGGGCTGTGGTCTGACCACTGTGAACGGCGGAAATTGCCGTCCCTGATACTGAATTCCGCCCAACCTTATTCAGAAATAGGGCCGAGGTCACTGCAACGCCGCCTTCTTAATGCTGTAATGGCTATGGAGGAACGATGAAGACAGTTTTGATGGCTGACCGTGTGCGCTACGAAAGAATGAACACTGCCGAGCTGCGCGAGACCTTTTTGCTGAGCGACCTACGCGCGCCGGGCGCGATTCAATTGGATTGCATCGATCTCGATCGCGCGGTGGTTGGCTTTGCCGCGCCGCTTGCCGAGCGCATTGTCCTGCCCACTTATCCAGAACTGCGCGCCGATTACTTTACCGAGCGACGCGAGCTCGGTGTGCTGAACGTCGGCGCGGCCGGCGCTGTGACCGTGGATGGCCGGCGTTACGACCTCGATAATCTCGATGTGCTTTATATCGGCCGTGGAAATCGCGAGGTGGGCTTTGCCTCGATGAATGCGGCCACACCGGCCGTCTTTTATCTGCTCAGCTATCCCGCGCACGCATCGTATCCGGTCGCGCTGGTCCGCAAGGCCGATGCCACGCCCACCGAGCTGGGCTCCTTCGAAACCTGCAACAAGCGTACCATCACCAAGTACATTCATCTCGAGGGCGCGCGCAGTTGCCAGTTGGTCATGGGAGTAACTCACCTTGCGCCGGGATCAAACTGGAACACGATGCCCCCGCACACGCACATGCGGCGCTCGGAAATCTACATGTACTTCAACCTGCCTCCCGAGGCGCGAGTGGTTCACCTGATGGGCCCTCCGGAGGAGACGCGCCATTTGCTGGTGGCTGACAAAGGCGTTGCGATTTCGCCCGGGTGGTCGATTCACGCCGGCGTGGGCACGCGGGCCTACAGTTTCTGCTGGGGTATGGGTGGTGAAAACCAGGACTACGCGGACATGGACCCCGCGCCGGTGGAGAGCCTGCGATAGAACA
>JASHVU010000625.1 GCA_030044455.1 Acidobacteriaceae bacterium
CTCGCGTGGATGGGCCACGTTCTGGTGCATTTCTTCCCGGATACGCGCTGGAAACGCACTTTCCACGTTATTCGTTGAATCAAAATTGCAAGATTCCGATTTGATCCTGGTGGCTCCGGCCCTATCGCCGGCTATGCTTCAGTAATCACTTGGCCCACAACCTGTGCAACCTGCAAAAGGCGGATCACGCCGCTCAAATCGCCAGAAGAATTAGTGCTCATTGGTGCTACCGCCTCACACCTCTTCTCGGCTACCCGCTCGGGAGACGGCCCAAAATTTTGTGGCAAATTGAGGCAGTGGCAAATTTATGTAGGCTTTCTCGGCTTTCTAGCATATTGCAGAATCAACAACCTACATGGAATCAATACGCCCAATTGTCGGTGCCCCACGTCTGGATTTTCGGACGTGGGAAAGCACGAACCTGGCTTCGCCAACGTGAGCCGGATGTGCCATCCTAAAGTCCGCAGCGCCGCGAAGGACTCTAGAGCCTGTTATGAACTTTCCCGTGGCCAGCGAAAGTTCATAACAGGCTCTAGGATGGGAAGCCGCGATCCTCATCTAACCTATCTCAATCAATTAGCGAATCCGCGTGCCCTTGGTCTGGCTTTTGGGTCCAGAAAAACCACGGAACCACACCTACCCCTGCGTCCCCGAACTCCTGATTCTCCTCAGTTCCTTATCGATCTCCAGCTTCCTCTGCGTCAGGATCGCCAGTTCCGCGTAATCGCCGCGCCGCTCGGCCTCGGCAATCAATCCGCGCAATTCGCGTTGCCGCTTTTCGAGCGACCGCTCCTCCAACTCCTGGATTGCGCTGCGCACTTCTTTCTCTTCCGGCGGTTTCGCCTCGCCCAGCAATGCCTCGGCCAGCAGTGCGCGCTGTGCCTCGGCCTCCACAACTTCCATCGGGTCGCGCGATGCCCGTCCAGCCAGCGCCTGCATCGCCGGATATGCAGCCAGATGTTCAAAGTACGAAGCCCGGCTCGTCACGGCCTCCGCCGCAAGCCTGCGCCCGGCTTCAAAATCGGGATCGGTCACCGCCAGCGCCCGCAGCAGCACCCGCTCTACCTCAGATAATGTCGTCGCACGAACCTCAACCCGATCGCGCCGCTTCAGCGCCGCCTGCCGTAGCTCCTCGCGCAATACCGCCGAGTCGATTCCCAGCTTCTGCGCCGCATCCGCCGCAAACTGGTCCCGCGCCAGCTTCTCAGGCATGCGCCGAATATGTGGCAGCAGAAAGTTCATCGCCTTCACCTTTTGCTCCGCGCTCGCGCCCGGAAACGCCGCCCGCGCCCGCTCAATCAGGTAATCAGCCTGTGGCCGCGCCTCCCGAATCGCCTTGGTATACGCCTCCACGCCTCGCTCGCGCACATAGCGGTCCGGATCAAGCCCGCCTTCCAGCGTCACAATCCTGATCGTGAATCCTTCCTCGGTCAGCAGTGCGATCGATTTTTCCGCCGCATTCGCCCCTGCCGTGTCCGGATCGAAGTTCACCACCACGTTTTGCGTGTGCCGGCGCAATATCGCCACCTGCTGCTCGGTGAACGCGGTGCCGCTGGTCGCAATCACGTTCTGCACTCCGCGCAGAAACACGCTGATGCAGTCCATCTGCCCCTCAACCAGCAGCGCAAACCCAGCCTGGCGAATCACGCTCTTCGCTTTATCAAGATTGAACAGCACATGGCTCTTCGAATAGAGCGGAGTCTCCGGCGAATTAAAGTATTTCGGCCCCGCCTTCTCATCCGATCCCACCGTGCGCCCGGTGAACGCAATCACTCGTCCACCCTCGTTCGCAATGGGAAACATGATCCGCTTGCGAAACCGGTCATAGATCGGCCCACGCGAGCCATCGTCCTGCTCCTTGCTGTTAAACAATCCGCTCGCTCGCAGCGTCTCATCGTCGGTCAGACTCTTCAGCCGGTCGCGCAAACCGTTAAATCCGTCGGGAGCGTAGCCGATCCTGAATTCCCTAATTCCCTCGTCCAAAAGCCCTCGACCTGCAAGGTAATCGCGCGCCAGCGCCCCTTCAGGCCCGCGCAACTGCTCTTCGAACCAAACCGTCGCAGCTTCATGCAGGTCCAGGAGCTTCGCTCTTTGGCGAGCCTCAGCTGCTTGCTCCGGTGAAGAGAACTCCTGCTTCGGCAGCGGAATTCCGCACTTCTGCGCCACCGTCCGCACCGCTTCGGGAAACGTCACATTTTCAATCTTCTCAATAAATGTGAATACGTCGCCCGACGCCTGGCAGCCAAAGCAGTAATAGAACTGCTGCGAACCTCCGTTGACGTTGAATGAAGGCGTTTTCTCTTTGTGGAATGGGCAAAGCCCCTTGAACCTATGGCCTCCTGCATTGCGCAGGCGAATGTACCCCTCGACAATCTTCACGATGTCGGCCTGCTGCTTCACGTTCTGCGCAAAATCGCTCACGGGCTAATCTTTACTTGAGCATACGTCTGCAGGCATCTACGCAGATGTGGAAGCCGTGGATCGTCAGGCAACTTCCCGGTCAAATCGAGCCATCATATAGATGCTGATATAGTTGTGTCACTTGTGCCCGCCTGCTTCATGTTCAGGCAGTATGGCTTTTGGCAAATCAAACCGGGAGCGCGTTGTCCGTTGCCTTTCGCGCTCTTCAATCCCTGCGGAGGTTATGCACGATGCGAATTGCATTCTCTCGTTTTCTCCCTTATTTGGGAGCCGCCGTTCTGGTCCCAGCGTTGCTCGTCCCCTTCAACCTTCACGCCCAGTCCGCACAACATCTGGTCAGTCCCTCTGACCTGCAGCAGGCAGCCGTCGACGCCTCGCGCACCCGGCAGCAGAACCTCGACACGCTGAATGATTTCTTCTCTAATGACAAGGCCCGCCACGCCATGGAGTCGGCGAATATCGATCCCCAGCAGGTGAAGAATGGCATTGCCGGCCTTAGCGATCAGGAACTCGCCCA
>JASHVU010000626.1 GCA_030044455.1 Acidobacteriaceae bacterium
TGGCTGCCTGCGGGCTAGTGGCAGCGCAGGCGGGCGTGGGGACCGAAGCCTTCAGACGATAGATTTCGCCGGCCGGGCCCGTCATGCTGCAGGTTGCGGGCGGCGTGGATTGAGAGATTTCGGATTCGACTGGAATAGACGAGCCCGAAGACAGCGTGCAGGAACCTACCCCCGCCGTTTCGGTTGCCGGCCACACCCAATAATTCAGCATGTGGTTGAGCGTGAACCGTGTTGGATGCTGCACCACTCCGTTCGGCGTCGTTGGAGTGCCAGAACCGATCACTTCGTCGGCATTCAGAAGCAGCGGTGCGACCGGGAGTCCGGCGGCGTCGGAGGTTCCCTTGCCCTGGGTTGTGAGTGCGTTGCCGGCGACATTGGGCCAGAGCGCGTTCGACGAATCGGTCCAGGGGCCATTTTCGTAGATTCCCTGCCACATCTCGTAAAGAGCGGGATTCGAGCTCGTTCCCGGCTCGACATAGACGAGCACGTGCCGGTCGCCGGTGGAGAAGCTGGTGCCTTCAACGGGCGCGTAGGCAGGAATGGGTCCCGACGTGAAGTAGGACTGATAGACCGTGGTTGAGACGGCGACGTCGGGCTGGTTATAAGGAACCTCGATGGATGGGATCCCGTTGGGGAAGGGCGCGCCGGACTCGTTGCCGAAAAACGGCTTGATGGTTTCAGGCTGATAGGCACTGTAGATGGGTGCAGCAGGCGAGGTGTCGACGGGCAGGCCGGTAGACGCCGCATCCACACGATGATGGAAGATGGAGGTCGAGGGAAAGATATTGGCCATAAACGCGCTGCTGCCATTCATCGAGAATGTGATTTCGGCACTGGCTTGCGTGCCGGCTGAATCGGTGACGACGATCTCGGGAGTGTAGGCGCCCATGCCGCCAATCATGGGTGCCGTGATGGCTCCGGTGGACGCGTCGAGGGTCATGCCTTCAGGCAGTGGGGGATAGTTGCCACTGGCGTTGATGCTGAATGTGTAAGGCGGAGTGCCGCCAGTTGCGGAGATCGTGCAGCCGGAGTACGCGGCATTCTGCGTTCCACCTGGGCATGATGTGGTCGTGATCTGAAGCGCAGCTCCGGATGCTGTAACCGTCACTTTCGCTGTAGCTGTGACTGAACCTGCCGAGTCAGTGGCTGTGAGCGTGTAGGTGGTGGTCGCGGTCGGGCTGACTGTGGTCGAGCCGGCGGTGGACGTCGACGTGAAGCTTCCGGGCGTGATGGCGATGCTGGTTGCGCCGACCGTATTCCAAGTGAGTGTGCTGTTTGAGCCGGATTTTATGCTCGAGGGACTGGCGGTGAACGAAGTGATCGTCGGCAAGGGCGCGTTTACAGTCACTGCTGCCGTGGCCGTCACCGAGCCGGCAGAATTGGTGGCTGTGAGCGTGTAGGTGGTGGTCGCGGTCGGGCTCACTGTGGTTTAACCGCTGGCCGAC
The DNA here is from genome assembly GCA_030044455.1 of Acidobacteriaceae bacterium. Taxonomy (GTDB): domain Bacteria; phylum Acidobacteriota; class Terriglobia; order Terriglobales; family Acidobacteriaceae; genus Telmatobacter. Next base: position 1,446 of record JASHVU010000626.1, read on the forward strand.
GACGATGTGAAAGTTCCCGGCGTGATGGCAACGCTGGTTGCGCCGACCGTATTCCAACTGAGCGTGCTGCTTGAGCCGGATTTTATGCTCGAGGGGCTGGCAGTGAACGAGTTGATTTTCGGCAGAGGCACGGTTACGGTTATTGAGGCCGTGGCCGTCACCGAGCCGGCAGAATTGGTGGCTGTGAGCGTGTAGGTGGTGGTCGCCGTGGGGCTCACTGTGGCTGTACCGCTCGACGACGTGAACTGAAATGACCCGGGCGTGAGGCTAATGCTGGTTGCGCCGACCGTATTCCAACTGAGCGTGGAAGAGCTGCCCGCGACGATGGAATTGGGGCTGGCGGTGAAGGATTCGATGGCGGGCATTGAGAGTTTGGAAGCCCCTCCGCAACCGAGCGGGCCAGCTGGGGCAATGAGAATGAGGAACAGCAAGCAAAGGCCGGCTGCGCTGCGCCTGAGGCTACAGATCTTGACAAGGGAGGGGGAGTCGACTGGGGGCATGCGATGCCTTTCCTGCGTTTTCAGGGGATTTCAGCCACAAAAGGCTGAACGCCCGAAAAAATGCTCAACGCATGCGCTGGAGAACCGAGGCGGAGGGCCCTGTGCCACTTATCGTGCAAGCGCAACTGCGCCAATGATGACTGAAAGTTCAAGTCAAAGGCCGAAATCGGAAACGGCTCGATGGATATCTCGCTCATTGTACGCTGTTCTTTTTAATTCACGGCGAGCCATTTGTATCGAAGGTAATGTAAGTGGGGTTGGATCGGGCTTGCCGCCATGCGGAATTTATACTCGAAGACGAGATGAGCGCGTTTTTACCTGTTGATGAGCAACTTGACCTGCTAGAAAAGGGCGCGGCGGAGATTGTCCGCGTCGCCGAATTGCGCGAGCGCCTTGAAGAGAGCCGCAAGACCGGCCGGCCGCTGAGAGTGAAGGCCGGGTTCGACCCGACGGCGCCGGACCTGCACCTGGGCCACACGGTGCTGCTGCGCAAGCTGCGCCACTTTCAGCAGCTCGGCCACACGGTCATCTTCCTGGTGGGCGACTTTACTTCGCTCATCGGCGACCCCAGCGGCAAAAACACCACCCGCAAGCAGCTGACCCGCGAGCAGATCGACGAGTTCGCAAAGACCTACCAGGAGCAGGTCTTCAAGATTCTCGACGCCGAGAAGACCGAAGTCCGCTACAACTCTGAGTGGCTTGGGAAGCTGGGCTATGAGCAGACCATTCGCCTCGCCTCGCACTTCACTGTCTCGCAAATGCTCGAGCGCGACGAGTTCCACAAG
>JASHVU010000627.1 GCA_030044455.1 Acidobacteriaceae bacterium
TATGCCATAACGGGAGCAATCAGCGGCGTGCGCATCGTGCTTATTTACAACCTGGTCGGGAGGGCGTGGCCCCTCTTCTCGGTTGAAGTTGCGCCTGAGGCGCCGCCCGTTCCAGCGCCGATCAGGCAGGAGCTCTGGCCGGACTCGTAGACAGTATGAAAGCACAGTTCAACCATGTTCAAATACGCCTGTATTTACCCGATTTTCCACCGGCTTTGGACTCCAGTCGCACGTCTCTGATGACAATTGACTTGTCGAGGGCCTTGGTCATGTCGTAAATGGTGAGCGCGGCCACCGCGGCCGCGGTCAGAGCTTCCATCTCAACCCCGGTCGGTCCGGTAGTGGCGGCCGTGGCCTCGATGCGGATGCCTCCTGCGACAACTTCGGCCCGAACGTCAGCGTGGGTGAGCGGCAATGGATGGCAGAGCGGGATAAGCTCAAAGGTGCGCTTGGCTGCCTGGATGCCGGCGATACGCGCCACCTGGAGCGGGTCGCCTTTCGGATTCGAAGGCAGCGCGGCCAGGACATCGGCCGAGAGTTCGATAAAAGCCGAGGCCGAGGCGGTGCGGCGCGTGGCGGCCTTGGCGCTCACGTCAACCATGCGGGGCTGGCCTGATGCGTCGTAGTGGGAGAGTTTGGAGGCACGTGGGTGCTTTGCGGAATCAGGCATTGGAACCTCAGGCAAGCAAAATGCGAACGGTTTCGCCGACGGATATGCGCTCGGCGTCTTCAGGCAAAACCAGAAAGCAGTTGGAGTGGGCCATGGCGACCAGATCGCCGGAGCCTTGCCACTCCACGCACCAAACAATCGGGAATTCGCCAGGGGTCGCGGCAAAGTTGCAATGCGCGGGCAAAAAACGCATGAGGCCTGCCTTCCCTTTTACGTCCTCCGCCAGGCGCGCCAGGGCGAAGCGCGGGCCGCGATGAGTGCGGCCGGCAAGGGCTCGCACCAGCGGCGCACCAAAAAGCAGGAATGTGACCGCCGAAGACACCGGATTCCCCGGCAACCCCAAGCAGTGCTTCGCACGGTCCTCGTTTTGGTGGGGATTTGTGGAAGGGATTTCGGCGAAGACCAGCGGCTTGCCAGGCTGAATCCTGACACCTGTGAAATGAAAACGCGCACCAAGGCTGGCCATGACCGGCTCGACCAAGTCGAATTTGCCGGCCGAGACGCCGCCGCTGATGAGAACCAGGTCAGCTTCACAGGCTTCTCTAAGCGCGGCCTCGAGGGCCTGCGTGTTGTCTGGCGCAGTGGGCAAAACCCACGGCTCACCGCCTGCATCCCGCACCAGCGCGGCCAGCATGGGGCCGTTGGAGTTGCGAATCTCGGCCGGGCCCGGCTCAGCCTCCACGGGAACGATCTCGTCGCCGGTGTTGAGGATGGCGACCCTCGGCTTGAGGAACACCTCAAGCAACGGGCATCCGCAGGATGCCGCGAGCGCGATTTGCGCAAAGCCGATCGTGGCGCCGGGCACGAGCAGTTCATCGCCGATGCGCGCCTGAGCGCCGCGGGCAACTATGTTTTCGCCGGGAGCGATGGTTCGAGGCGGCAACAGGCGTACGCGGCCGCCACTGGCCCCAACGTGCTCAACCATGATGACTGCATCGGCGCCTTCGGGAACGGGCGCACCGGTCATGATTTCCCAGACTGAGCTGATCGGGAGGGCTGCCGAAGGCAGTTCGCCGGCCCGGGTTGAACCGGCGAGCGCGAGCGAATGGTGCGTGTTGGCTTCGGCGGCACGGCAGGCATAACCGTCGCGAGTGGAGCGGGAAAAAGGCGGCTGATCGCGGTCGGCGCGAAGCACCTGCGCAAGCACCCGGCCGTTGGCTTCAGCCAGAGCAACGCGTTCGGTTCCCAGCGGCGTCAGGCGAACCGCATGCGTGGCAACCAACGCCTGGGCTTCACCATAGCTGAGGAGAGCACTGCTCATGAAATGGATTGTAGAGGTTCAAGGCCGCGCGGGAGTCCGAACTGCGAGTTCAGGCTGTCGCGGTGCAGCCCGAACCCAAAGGGCGCTCGCCGAAGCGAACGCCCTTGATGTTGAAACAAAGTTGCATTTGATCAGTGGCTCTTGGGAGCGTGGTACGAAGAAGTGACCTTCTGGCCGGCCTGTTGCAGAATGCCGGCTACTTCGTCGGCGAACTGGCCGCTGGGCGCCAGTTCAAGGTACTTCTGGTAGGCGGCCATGCAATCAGGAGGAAGTACGATGCGGTTGGTCTTGGGATCAATAGTTGAGTTGCCCACCAGCCCCTGGCCCTTAATGTAGTAGAGAACCGGATCGTTGGGATTGACCTTGAGCGCTTCATCGGCTGCGGCCACCTGGGCTTCGCTGTTGTGCGTTTGGAAGAAAATGATTGCCTGATTGCGAAGGTTCATAGCGGCGCGGGTGGGATCGTCTTTAGCTGACGCATCGTAAGCTGCATTGGCCTCGGGTACCTTGCCTGTCCTTGCATAAACCTCGCCTTGACCGGCTTCGGCAGCAGCCACCACATCGAGGCGTGGCTTGGTTGCCGCCTTCTCAAGGGTGACGGCCTTCTGGTATGAGGTAATGGCGTCGTCGTATTTCTGCTCGCCCGCCTGTGCATAGCCCAGGTGAGTCCAGAGCAACGCTTCATTGGGCATGGCCTTGATGTCGTTCGACATCAAGGTTTCAATATCAGCGTATTTAGCGGCTTTGATCTCATTGACCTTGGCTTGGATATCGCCCTTCGTCGCACTGGCGCCAAGCTGCTGCTGGGCAGCCGCGGCAGCTCCTTCAATGTCCTTCTTGTCCTGGCCGACCTGCTTCAGATCGGCATTCGCATGAGAGATTGCCTGGTTGGCAGCAATGGCCGCAGCATTCTTCTGCTTCAGCTCTTCGAGCTGTTTCTTCTCTTCGGGTGGTAGCTTGTTGATGTACTCGGGACGCGACATGTCGATGTCGGCCACGGCCTCAGTTTCCACCGTGATCTTAATGCCTTTGACGCTGTCGACAATTTTGCCCGGGGGCGTGTCGGGAGCGCGATAGACCACATCGTATGTTCCGGGCGTGGCCTGGCCCGAGTAATCTCCGTTGGCGTCGACCGGGAATGTGGTCTTGAGGGTGGCGCCACCGTCGGTGCTCAGGCTCACCGTGCCTTTGTCTTGCGGCTGTCCGGTGGGATTGGTCACGTGCCCGCGGATCTTGCCCAAATTCTGCGCCTGCATAAAAGCAGGTGAAAGCGCGAAGGCCAACAGGCCGGCCACAGCGGGCAGGCTCTTCAAAAACGAAAGTTTGTGCTTCATTTTCATCTCCTTGAGAGTGGCGCCGAAAAAAATCAACTCACTGCCCCTCTAAAATCGCAAATTGCAGGCAAAACCAACGTTAAATCCAACCCACTCCCCTCGACAAGGGGAACAGGGAACGAAATGCGGCTCGGCCCAAATGGCTGAAATCTGCGCAGCCCCCCTGCGAGATGAGCGACGTTGCCTCGCAAAGCCATGCATGACGGTCCTCTACGATGCAGGCCACGCAGCTTACGCAATCATCCTAGAGCCGAAATCAGGACTCCCGTTGTGGCCCATGTCACAGCCTAAAATAGACATATGGCTATAACAATTCGCCCCGCGACCGCGGCCGATGTGGGCGAGATTTTGCGTTTCATCAAAGCGCTGGCCCTGTACGAGCGGGGCCTTGACCAGGTTACCGCCACCGAGGAAGGGCTTTTGCACGACGGATTCGGCCCGAAGCCCTTTTACGAGTGCCTGATTGCTGAGCTGGACGGAAAACCCGCCGGGTTTGCCCTTTATTTCTTCAACTACTCCACTTGGAAGGGGCAACCGGGGATCTATCTCGAGGACTTGTTTGTGGAGCCGGAGCTGCGCGGGCTGGGAATCGGCAAGGCGCTGCTCAAACGGGTTGCGGCGGTGACCATCCAGAAGGGCTGTCAGCGGTTGCAATGGCAGGTACTGGACTGGAATACCCCGGCGATTGACTTCTACGTAGCGATGGGCGGCGAGTTTATGAACGAGTGGCGCACGGTTCGCCTCGACGATGAGGCGCTCCAGCGGCTCGCCTCTGGAACCGGCGACGGCACACCGGAAGTACTGGCCGGCGATGCGGAGAGCGCGCCTTGAAGATCCGCGTGATTGGCGGCGGCCTCGCGGGACCTGAAGCGGCGCTGACCGCGGCGCGGCTGGGCTGCCAGGTGGATCTCTACGAGATGCGCCGGGTGCTTGACGGCAAACCCCTGCTCACCCCCGCACACCAGACCACCGATTTCGGCGAGCTGGTCTGCTCAAATTCGTTGAAAAGCGAGTCACAATGGACCGCGCCCTGGCTCTTAAAGCAGGAAATGCGCAGGCTGGGCTCGGCCTTGCTCAGGATTGCCGA
>JASHVU010000628.1 GCA_030044455.1 Acidobacteriaceae bacterium
AGCTTCACGGTTACGTGCCCGCTCGCCCTGGTCGGCATCGCCTTCTATCCGGTTCTTGTTCATCGGCCCGCAGCTTCGCTCCACGCTTCCTCTCCACACTCGGTCGCCCTCATGCAGTTGCGCTTCGCTTCACTCGCTGTGACCTGCTTGTGACGGGACTTGCACCCGCAAGAGTGCGCCCATGCTGGGCGCACACACAAAGGGCCGCGGTTCACCGCGGCCCTCACTTTTTCCTTCAACTGTTTCACTGAGTCTCCCTACTCCCAACTCCCTATTCGCTATTCCCTGCCTTCCTCACATCCGCTATCTCAATTTCCAACCCGCCAAAGTCCGGGTGATCATTCTCCCGGATCCGGTACGCAACGTCGATCAGGCTTCCCTGTTCCAGGCGCAGTTCCTTCGCGCGCTCCGCCATCCCCCATCCCACCGCCCGCACCGCTCCACTTGAACCCGGCTGCACAGTGCTCGTCCGCGACGTCACGGTCCCATCCGCCTCTGCCTCCTGTGCAAGCTCCAGCCGCAGATGCTTCTCTTTCATCACCCGCGGCGCTGCCAGCAATCGCGCGCCCCGCGCCACAAACACCGGCTCTGGATTCCCATGCCCCAGCGGCTCCAGCTTCCGCATCCATCCCGCCAAAACCGGAGTAATGCGATCGAGCGGCAATTCCGCTTGAACTTTCACTATGCGTTCCGGCTCACGCGCTGCCAGGTGCACATCGGCGTAGGCCCGTAATCGCCGCTTTAACTCCGGCAATAACTCCGCCGGCATCGCAAAGCCCACAGCAAATGCATGTCCTCCAAACCGCGTAAATAAATCCCCGCAGCTCTCAATCGCACTCAGCAGCACGAACCCATCCACCGACCTTCCCGATCCGTGTGCCACGCCGTCTTCCACGCTCACCACAATTGCCGGCTTGGCCGTCCTCTCCACCACGCGTGAAGCCAGAATTCCGATCACGCCCCGATGCCATCCCTCTCCGTCCACCACCAGCAGCCGGTCTTCGCTCAACTCTGCATCCATCTCCAGCCGCGCCTCAATCGAATTCAGCGCCGCCGCTTCCGTGTCGCGACGCTCCCGATTCCACCGCTCCAGCTTGTTCGCCAGCTCCGTGGCTCGCGCCGCGTCGCGCGTTGCAAAAAGCTCAATTACCTCTGAAGCCACATCCATCCGACCGGCTGCGTTAATCCGCGGAGCCAGCCTGAATCCGACATCGTACCCGGTCAGCTCCTTCGAGGCCGGATCCAATCCCGCAACCGCAAACAGCGCGCGCAATCCAGCTCCCGCCGGCCTTCTTAATTCGCGCAGCCCCAGCGCCGCAATCGTCCGGTTCTCGCCCTTCAGCGGCACCGCGTCGGCAATCGTAGCAATCGCTGCCAGCTTTAAAAAACTCGGCAATAGCTTCTCCCGCATTCGCACCGGGTCGCGTCGTTCAAGCAGCGCCTGCGCGAGCTTTAGCGCAATCGCCGCTCCGCACAGTCCCTTTTCTGGATAGTCGCATCCTCTCTGGTTGGGATTCAGAATTGCCAACGCCTCAGGAATCGCGTCTCCCGCATCGGGCAGGTGATGGTCGGTAATAATCAGATCCAGTCCCAACCGCTTCGCCGTCTCCGCCTCGGCAACCGCGCGCATCCCGGTATCAACCGTAACTACCAGCCTTATCCCCTCCGCGTATGCTGCCTCCAGCACGCTCGTTTGCATGCCGTAGCCCTCGCGCAGCCGATGCGGAACATGGAAGCTCACCGTCCCTCCCAGCATCTCGATCGCTGTCTTCAGTAGCACCACCGCAGTCGTGCCGTCCACGTCGTAGTCGCCGTAAAGCAGCACCGGCTCCCGCGCTGCAATCGCGCGCTCCAGCCGCTCCACCGCGGCGTTCATGCCCAGCATTAGCTTCGGGTCGTTGAGATGTTCGTATTCAGGATTCAGGAACCTGTGCGCCTCGGCGGCGCTGGTGAGGCCGCGCCCCAGCAGCAGTTCAGCAAGAACAACGGGAATCCTCGCCTCGCGCGCCAACGCTGCGGCAGCCTCGCCATGCTGCGCCGCCATCATCCAGTGCGTGCGCCGCGGTCCGCGAATCACCCTAACTTCGCTGCCGCTCGTGCTCACCCTGGCCTACTCTTCCTCGTCGTCAGTATTCACATCGTCGATCACGATGTCCTGGAAGCTTTCGATATCTTCGAGCAGCGATTGGAATCGCTCGTACCACTCCGTCGTGGTCTCGTGAAGAAACACCAGCCCCTGGTACACAAATCCGAGCTGAATGTAGCCCAGCATTCCCGAGTATTTGCGCAGCCACTTTGCCTCGACCAGTTCAGTAGCTTCTTCATCGGGAAAGTTCATCTCCCCGGCTTCTTCAATCAGCGACTCCAGCTCTTCACGCTCCAGCGTCATCTCGCTGAAGGTCACAAACGGCGCACCCACGTGTTTGGCCATCTCCACGAAGTCTTTCCAGGAGTCGGGATTGCTGTGATCTTCCCAAAGAATCGAAGGGATGTCCTCGGTCACGTAGCCGGGCAGTCGGCTGAGCCCATGGCCCTCGATGAAGGCCACCATGTCGTCTTTGAGCGGGAGGAGGTTGTCTGTGCTCATACTGTCAAGCAATCATTTTCGCAGATGCACCCACCCCCCGCGTCAAGTTTATGGAAACCGCACCTCCCACGGTGCAACCCGGCAACTCGCCAAGCTGCCACATCTCGGCCGCGTCTCTGTTTCTTTGCGGCTGAAGTCCCTCTCTAAAATTCGCATACGAAGCACGTGGTCATCCTGAGCGACCAGAGTTCGCCGTGGTGGACGGAGGGAATCGCAGGAACTGCATTTGTTCTTCAACGAATTCCGGGCTCGCCAAACTCAGGTGGAATTGCACCGACCTCGCGCGTACCCGCCAACTCGCTAACGTTACATCAGCGACGCTAACGTGCGCCAGCGCACGTTAACTTGCTGCTTCACTATTCAACTGTTTCACTCCCTCACCTCTTCACCCCTTCACCTCGCTCCGACCCGTTATCCTCTATTCATGCCCCTCTTCGAACGCCACGTCTTCGTCTGTCACAACACTCGCCCCGCCGACGCGCCTCGACCATCCTGCACCACCGACGGACAAAGCGCCCTCCACGCCCGCCTCTCACAACTCACTCGCGAAGCCGGCCTCACCGGCCGTGTCCGCATCAACAAGTCCGGCTGCCTCGACCAGTGCGAACACGGGCCCAATGTCGTTGTCTATCCCGATGCCGTCTGGTACGGTGGCGTCAAACCCGAAGACGCCGAAGAAATCGTCTCCGAGCACCTCATCGCCGGACGCCCCGTCGAGCGCCTCCGCATCGCAGACGAATGTCTCAACGCCAAAACCTGTCCTCACCGCAGCTGACCGCTGATCCCTGACCACTGCTCCCTGGCCACGGGCATTGCGGTGACACCGCCATGCCCGATGCGTTATCCTGACCTTTAACCAATGATCTTTTCCCGCGATTACATCGGGTATCTGGCCCGCCGCACGGTCAAGCA
>JASHVU010000629.1 GCA_030044455.1 Acidobacteriaceae bacterium
CTCAAAGCTGCCAAATACTGATTCGACCCGGTCTACGCGAAATGCTCCCACCCCTGTGCTTCGAGACTTTCTCGACCTTGAGGCGTGATCAATGCGACGAGCGGCTTTTTCGTGGAGCGACGCAGGATCTGCCCGACTCGGGTCACCGCGGCGCCCGCGACTTTGCGCGGCAGGCGTGCATTCGGCCGCGCGGTAAACAGCAGCTCGTAGTCCTCACCGCCGTGGAGAGCCTGCAAGAGCGTAGCTCCGGCTGAGACGGGCAATGCGCCGGCATCTACCTCGGCGGCGACGCCCGACTCGTCACAAAGATGCTTGAGGTCAGTCGAAAGCCCGTCACTTATATCGATCGCCGCTGCGGCCACACCGTGCTTTCGCAGCCATAGTCCTTGATTGACCCGCGGCTGGGGATAGAGGTGTGAGGTGAGCGCCGGAGCGAGTCCTAAGGGAAATCTCAGTCCGCTCGCGGCACCGGACTTTTGCGTCGCCGCCAGTTCCTTCAACATTTCAAGCCCTGCCGCCGCGCCGCCCAGGCTGCCGGTCACATAAATCGCGTCGCCAGGCCGTGCCCCCGAGCGGAGCAGCGCTTTGCCTCTCGGCACAGCGCCCAGCAGAACCATGTCGGCAACGACAATGGGCGACTCAGCCAGGTCACCGCCGGCCAGAGGTGTGCGAAACTCGCGGGCCAAGGCGAGAACGCCGTCGTAAAAGCGGTCGATCCAGGGGCTAAAGCCCCGGATGATTTTCGAGGTGGTTTCGGCCCGAGTAAACCGGCGCCCTGATACGAGGCTTCCATTCTCAGTTTTATGCGAGCGGTTTGCAGTGGCAGTTAGCCCTTTTGGCAGCCCCAGGGACAGGAACGCGGCTATGGGCCTCGCACCCATAGCAGCCAGGTCGCTCAAACCGCGTGCCAGCGCCCGGTGCCCGATTACTTCAGGAGGGTGCAAGGCGAGCTCAAAGTGACGCCCGGCGATGGAGAGGTCGGTAGTTACGGCCATCTCTTCGCCCGGATTGACGTCAACCAGCGCGCAGTCGTCGCCAATGCCAAGGCGCACTTTCCAGTGCGAGCCCGCAGACGCAACCCGGGCTCGAATCCGGGCCAGCAAAGCCAGCTCACTGCCCAGCTCAGGTGGATGGCGATGCCTCGATTCCGGGCCAGGCGGTCGGTTCCGCTCCATCATGCTCGCTCCATCAGGCCGGCTCCATCACTGAAGGTGCTCCATGGGTTGAGGATACAACTCCGATGCGCAACCCGAGGCGGCGTGTTTGAGCGTGACCAGGGGGCTCAAGTTCCAGTCCGATTGTGCCGATCCAGAGCACAGAGAGCATTGGATGAATGCAAGGTATTGATTTCGTTGACCCTGAAGAGATCGATCTGGCGACGGTATTCGTCCTGGGCGGTCAGAGCGTCTTACCTACAGGTCGACGAGACGGTTCAGCGACGCAGATTCGGATCGAAGGAGAGGCGAATTGCTGCAGTGCTGCGACATACCGCAAAAGTGGCAGCTTTTCTCCTATTGAAATTGATTGACCCTGCCGAGGACCGTTTGTTAGGCTTTAACGAGTTTCTCTTGTCTGCTCATCTGTGCGTCTTTGTTGCTTTGGCTGGGCGTTACGGCTAAGTGTATTTGCGCCATTCTTAAGTTATTGGCGAATTGCGAACCCGCTGCGGCGGGGTGAAGGGCAGAATCATGCTGCGCAAGCGCTATTACATTCTCTTTGTAGCCCGGGATGAAGACGGAAGAGTTCGCAAAATTCCGCTTCCGTTGCATTACGCTTACGGCTTCGTAGTGGCCGCGGTGTTTGGCGCGTTCACCATTGTGGGTCTGGCGGGCAGCTATACCCGCATGCTGATGAAGACCGAGAGCTACAACCAGATGCGGCAAGATCGCGAGGTGCTGCGCAAAGACTATAGCCAGATGGCGCAGATAGCCCATGACCGCAGCGTGCAGGTTGCATCGTTGGGCGCATTGGCCAACGAGGTAACTGCGCTTTATGGGTTAAGGTCGAATCGCCCCAGCGCAACTCCGCGCAGCGTGGCGCCCGCGGCGACGACCGCCGCTCCCACGCACGCCGGCCAGACGCAAAGCGACGATGTGAGCCAGCAGCAATTCGCAAATACCATCGATCAGTTTTATGAACTGCGCAGCGATGCGCTCTCAGGCCGGGTAACCCGCGCGCTTGAGGGTGGCCTGAGCCCCAGCTTTACCGGCGACTGGACCGTATTTGCGGACGCACCCTCGCTGTGGCCGATTCAGGGTCCCATCGCATCGAGCTTTGGTGAGCGCGAAGACCCGATCAACGGCGAAGGCAAGTTCCACACCGGCATCGATATCGATGCGCCCTACGGCACCCCGGTTCATGCCGCCGGCGACGGCGACGTCTCCGATGCCTCAATGGGCGCCGGCTACGGCAAGGAAGTGGTGATCAATCACGGTCACGATCTGCTTACCGTGTACGGGCATCTCTCAGCCATTGCGGTTCTGCCCGGCCAGCATGTCAGCCGCGGACAGGTGATCGGCTATGTTGGCCAATCGGGCCGCGCCACCGGCCCGCACTTGCACTACGAGGTGCGCGTTCACAATGTGCCGG
>JASHVU010000630.1 GCA_030044455.1 Acidobacteriaceae bacterium
TTCCCTTCGGCGCCGACAAGTTCTGGGTGACAACCGGCGTCGGCTCGCACATCCTCGAAGGGTTCTCCGTTTCGGGCAGCTTTAGCTTTGCTACCGGCGCGTGGCTTACGCCCACAGTCACGCAGGACAACGAGAACGTTGAATGTGGCACCACCAACGGTTTGCGCGCCAGTCTGGTTCCGGGAATCTCGCCCACCGCAGGCGGCAGAGGCTTCAACCAGTGGTTCAATACCGCGGCTTACGCCGCTCCGGCGGTGAACTCGAGTTTCCCTTGCGCGGCCTTTGGCAACGCGCCGCGCAATTCAATTGAGGGACCGGGAACCTTAACCAACAACATGGCGCTCTCAAAGACCATGCAACTTGGCGACACGCGGAGCATGGAAATTCGCGCCACCATCAACAACGTCTTCAACACCGTGCAATATTCGGGAGTAAATACAACCCTGGGAACGCCGCAGTTTGGCCAGGTAACATCGGTGGGCGCGATGCGATCGTTCCAGTTCATGGCCAGATTCAGGTTCTAGAAAAGCAGCGGGCTAGCGAGGCTGGCGGAGTTAGGAAAGGCAGCGAGTCAGCAAGTTAGCAAGCCCGCGAAGCGAGTGAAAGACGGCAACGCGCCGTAGGCGCAATGGAAGACCTCGCGAGAAAATAACGACCGAAGTCGCGTAGGGACGATGCAAGAACTTTAGATTTGCAGGAACCAAAGGCTCCTGCCGGAATCAAGCGAATCGAAAGAATTAAATCATGACGCGCGTCGCCCCAAAACTCGTCGCATCCGCTGCCATCCTCGCGCTCGTGCAGCCGGCCCTTGCGCAGAACTCCACCAGCGTAGTCACATCCACTCCTCAGGGCGGATACGTTCTCAAGCAGAACGCCGAACTGGTGCTCACCAACGTGGTGGCACGCGACGCCAAGACCGGCGAAATCGTGAAGGGTCTCAAGCAGAGCGACTTCAAGATCTTTGAAAACGGCAAGGAACAGCAGATCGCAACGTTCGACTTTGAAAGCGTCGACATGGCCGTGCCGCTGAACGAGGCCACGGTCAGCGGCCTCGCGGCAGGCCTGCCTACAAAGGGTCCAAAGGCTGTTGTCGTTGCCAAGCCCGAGGATCTTCGCAACCACCGCCTTATCGTGATGTTCTTCGATCTCACTTCGATGCAGCCTGAAGATTTGGACCGCAGCGTCGATGCTGCGCGCGATTTTCTGAAGAGCAAGCTGCAGCCGGCCGACCTTGTTGCGCTGGTTTCGCTGGGAGACACGCTCACTGTCGATCAGGACTTTACCGCCGACAAGAATGCGCTGATCAATGAAGTGGGCGCCTATAACGGCACCGAGGGTCAGGGATTTGCCTTGGGTGCAACGGCCAATACGAACCAGGTTGAAGACACCACCACGTATACGGCCGACGAGAGCGAGTACAACGATATCAACACCGACCGCGAGCTGTTCGCGCTCAAGGCCATCTCGCAGTCGCTGGCCAAGATCGACGAGCGCAAATCGCTGCTCTACTTTTCAGGCGGCATCCAGCGCGACGGTATTGAGAATGAAGCCTCGCTGCGTGCGGCCATCAATGCTGCGGTGCGCGCCAACCTGGCCATTTACAGCGTCGACGTCCGCGGACTGCAAGCGGTGTTGCCGGTCGGCGACGCCTCAACGGGCAGCCTGCGCGGGCAAGGTGGCTTCAACGGCGGAGCAATCCAGAACAACATGAACGCGAACTTCGCTACGCAGGAGGTGATGTCGACCCTGAGCACCGATACCGGCGGGACGGCCTTTTTCGACTCCAACGATTTTGCGCCCGCGTTTGCAAAGGTGCAGAGTGACACTTCGGCCTACTATGCCATCGGCTTCCACTCCACCAACCCCGCTCGCGATGGCAAATACCGCAAGCTGACCATCAAGATCACCAAACCGGGCATCAAGCTCGAGTACCGCCCCGGCTACTTCGCGCCTGCTGACTTCAAGCATTCTGGCCACGAAGACCGCGAGCAGGAACTCGAAGACCAGCTCGCCAGCGATCTGCCTGCCACCGATATCCCTGTCTACATGGACGCGATGTACTTCCGCCTCAATGAGAACCGCTTCTATGTTCCGGTCTCGCTGCTCATCCCCGGTTCGCAGATTCCGTTTGTAAAGGGTGGCGATAAAGACAAGGCCACGCTCGATATCATTGGCGAGGTGATCGACGAGGTGAAACGCCCGGTTGGCCGCGCGCGGCAAACCGTTAAGCTTAACCTCGATCAGTCCCTGGGCGCTCGCCAGAAGAACATCCAATACACCACCAGCTTCAATCTGCCTCCCGGCAAATACGACGTCAAGTTCGTGGTGCGCGAAAACCAAACCGGCCGCATGGGCTCGTTTGAGGCGACCATCTCGCTGCCCGATATGAAGAAATCGCCACTCAAGATGAGCTCGATCGTGCTTGCTTCTACGCGAGAACCCAGCAAGGCCCGTGACAATCAACCTGACCCGCTGATCCGCAACGGCCAGGAATACGTGCCCAACATCGCCCACGTTTTCCGCGAGAATCAGCACATGTATCTGCTGTATGAGATCTACGATCCCGCGCACGAGAAGCCGGCCGCAGGCGCAAAGGAAAATAAAACGGCGATCAATCTTCTCAGCAGCCTCGAACTCATCCAGGGCAGCACCAAAGTGTATGAAACGCCGATCGTGCAGGCAAAGGCTGTAAACGTTGAAGGCCGCGATGCTGTTGCCGTTGAACTCGATGTACCGCTCAACGGCCTCAAGCCCGGCCAGTACCTGTGCCAGCTAAACGTGATTGACGATGCCACCGGCAGCTTCGCCTTCCCGCGCTTTGCGGTGCTGGTGCGCGAACCCGCGCCGGTTGCGGCTACGCCAGGAACGCCTGCTTCTGCTCCGGCCGCTC
>JASHVU010000631.1 GCA_030044455.1 Acidobacteriaceae bacterium
CAGGGCGAAAAACTGCGCCTCGCCTTCGACGACTTTGAACACTGGATCAACAAATTCTCAAAGTATCCGCTCGTTCAGCTCATCGACCTTGACGCCGCCATGCGCCAGGGAGATAACTCCACGCTCGTGGCGCAGATCGCAAAACGCTTGCCTGTCCAGACCGGCGGCGGCATTCACACCATTGACCGCGCACGTCAGGTGCTTGAGGCGGGCGCGCAGCGCGTGATTCTCGGCTCGGCTCTCTTTTCAGAGGCGGGCAAAGTGAATTCCGATTTCGCCGGGGAACTTGCAGCAGCCATCGGCCCCGATCGCGTTGTTGCCGGCATCGACACCAAGAACGGGCGTATAGCCGTGAAAGGCTGGAAAGCGCAGGTGGAGCTGACACCCGATGAAGCCATCCCCGAGCTCGAGCCTTACGTTGCGGCCTTTCTATACACGCATGTGGATGGCGAGGGAATGATGCAGGGCTTTCCCATCGCCACTGCCGCGCGGCTTCGCAAGCTCACCAAACGACAGCTCATTGTCGCGGGCGGCATTCGCAGCCAGCAGGAGATCGATGAACTCGATACGCTTGGTGCTGACGCCGTTGTGGGGATGGCCGTGTATACCGATCAGCTTGCAGTTTGAACTGTTCGACGGTTCAGAGTTATTCGTGAGTCTTCCCGGTCGCCCGGCTGGTTTCAACGCGAGCGGCGCGCAGCATCCGTGCAATCTGCTTCAGATGCAGCTGCACGGCATATGCCCGGACAATCTCAGCCTGCGAAAATCCCAATCCGGTTGTACGCACCGCCTCAGCGCACGCTTCGAGTTCGACAATATCCTGTTCAAGACTGAAGCCCTCTGGAGGCGTATCGAAGCGCCACTTGTGAATGCAGTTCGCCACATGATTGAAACCGCTTTGGATGTCGGCAGCGAGCTTTCCCAATTCCGGTTCGAGCCGCTGGGCGTACGCGTCTTCGTGACTATCCCTTACTGCAAGTTCGAGCGCAAGCAGTGCTTCAAACAGCGAGCGGCCGAATTGCGAGAGCATGTTCAGCCCTTCGGGCCAGCCGGCGCTCGAAGGCTCGTTGCGGCTCGCCTCCAATAGCTGATCGTTGCCCTGCCGCATAGCCTCAACGTCGTCACGAAGAGACTGCAGGTTTTGAGCCGGCGCGCCACGGAATCCCTGAAGAATGGCCTCAAACAATGCGCCCAACAACAGGAACTCCTGCGCAAGACCGTCACGTAGCCTGATCCGGGCGCGATCGGGAAAAACCAGCGTAGTAACTGCAAGCGCCACCACGATCCCCAGCAGCACCTCGATCACGCGATCGAAGGCAAGGCTCCATTTGGCGCCCTCGTAATTCACCAGCATCACAATCGTGATGGTGACGCCCGCCAGCCGCGAACTGTTGCGCAATCCCATTAGCCCGCAGACAATCATCGCCACCAGCAGCGCGAGCGCGTAACTCAGCCACAGTGGCCGCATCAGCGAGAAGGCAAATCCCACGCCCGCGCCAATTACCGTGCCTATGATGCGGTCGCGCGACGCCGTCACCGTGGCGCCAACGTTGGACTGCAGCACGATAATGGCGCTGATCGATCCCCAGTAGCCATCGCGAACGCCAAACAGTTTGGCGAGCCACCAGCTCAATGCTGCAGCGAGCGTGGTCTTGGCGGCAAGGATCAGCAACCGGCGCCGCTCGAAGTTGAAGAATCCTTCGCCGGTATTTGGATGCATGCGCAGCTTCACTGCCAATTGCTGCTGCGACCAGGTTTTGCGGGTCTTCAAGCGCATCGATTGAACTCGCTCTTGGAATCACCACTGCTCTTGAGAATACAATCAAGAGACCCGCCCACCGGGCGCACTTCCTCATGCTTCGAGTCGGATATCCCGCTTCACTTGCTCTCGAACTTTTCGTCGACTTCCCCGCCGGGATCGAACTCATCCCTGTTTCCGACAAACTCGAATTCGACGTCGAGATCGAAGTCTGGATTCCCGATCCTTATCCCACTCGCGCCATGCGCGCGTGGCCACGGCTGCGCGGAGTCAAGCTCATCATTTCCATGCTCGCAGGCACCGAGTGGATTCCGCCTCTGGCCGGCCCGCACGTCACCATCTGCAATGCGCAAGGCGCGCACAACGTGGCCACCGCGGAATGGGTCGTGGCCGCAATCCTGGCCACTCTCAAATACCTTCCGCTGTACCTCGACGTGCAGCGCTCGGGAGTATGGAAGCGGCGCTTCGACGCCCCGCCACATTACGCTGCCATCACCGGCGATGCCACGCCGTTTCATCCTCCCGTAATGCTTGAAGAACTTGCCGGCAAGCGAGTTTTGCTGGTCGGCTATGGCGAGATCGGTAAAGAGATCGAGCATATGCTTGCTCCGTTTCGCGTGGAATTGACGCGCGTGGCCCGAAGCGCGAGGCTCAAACCAAAAGTGCACGCAGCAGCCGAGCTCAATGAGCTCCTCCCCTCAGCCGACATTGTCATCCTCATCGTTCCTTCAACCGATGAGACGCGCGGCCTGATTGGAGCTGCGCAATTCGCGCGGATGCGCCAGGGGACGCTGGTGGTAAATGCAGCGCGCGGCGCAGTGGTGAATACCGATGCGCTGGTTGAAGCGCTCAAGGCTGGAAAAATCCGCGCCGCCATCGACGTTACCGATCCCGAACCGCTGACTGTAGACCACCCATTATGGAGTTGCCCGAACCTTCTTATCACGCCGCACGTAGCGGCCTCAAGCCCGCAGTTCGCGTCCAATGCGTTGCGCACCGCGGCCGATGAGCTGCGCCGCTATATCAACGGCCAACCGTTGCGCCACGTAGTGCAGAAGGCGATCTGACGTGCTATCGCTGGTTCTTGATTCCTGCGGCCAGCATCTCAATGGCCTTCGCAGCGCGGGTTTCACGCGTGGTTTCCTGCTTGGCGCCTCCAACCCAGTCGGTATACGCCCGCTTGTGCGAGTAGCTCAGCGTGCCGAAAAAATCCGCGGCCTTTTTGTTCTTCTTGAACGCCTTCTCCAGCTCTTGGGGTACCTCAGCCGTTCGCTCGGCGCGATCTGGCTCCATTGTCACTTTCACAATGTCGCCTGCAGTGGCCTTCGCACCCGCCTGCATCTCTCTGCTCACAGCCATGCGATGCGTTCCGTCGCCCATGGGCAACAGCGAGTTGCGAAACGGAAAGCCATTCATTGTGCCGGAGACGGCGACACGTGCTTTGGAGCCAAAGACCTGCTCGACGCTGAAAGGAATGTACAAAAAAGTCCATGCTCCACCGGGGCCCCGTGAAGTCAGCTTCGCTTCAAATTTCCGCTTCATGCCTGCTCCTTCGTCTGCATTTCCTCATCACTTTCGCAATGCGCGCCGGGCACATCGGGCACTGCACCCGTACCGCTCCACTCCGCCAGCAGTGCCGGCAGTCGTTTCGCCAGGATCCGCGACCGCCAGCCGCTGCCAAGAATGCTGCTGATCAACATGCCGCGAACTCCTGCGAATCCCGTG
>JASHVU010000632.1 GCA_030044455.1 Acidobacteriaceae bacterium
AAACGAGGGAACCAGGGAAGGAGAAGGCGAGGCAGGGTGTGAGCTGATTGGGACAGATTGATCTATTGCGGCATTTTCAGAATTACTGCGTCCTTTCAGGCCTGACTCGAGGGTCGGCGCTGCCAGAAGGTCGTGATTGCTGTTCGGCATGCTTTTCGACGCTTGTCAGCCTTGCGGGCCTGATCCGATTCTCGATGAGTGACCAGACGATCATGCGCAAAGCCAGAAATCTTCCCGGCTACATCCGGCTGTGGAAAAGCTCTTCCAGCGACGCGATTCTGCTACCGCAAGGGTTAAACCCCCGGTACATTTTATGGTTTTCATCGACGCGAGTGAACTCGCGCCCTAAAAAGAAACAGCTTTGTAAATCGCGGGTTCGTGTTGCCACACCGTCAGCTCTGCATAGTATCTGCCTTGAGACCGTATCCCCCTCGACAACGCCATCGCTCGCATCAGACTTGTGGGTGATTGAAAGGGCTTGCGCCTGAGGCTGCGGTCTATCGTCCGCCGTCGGCGGACTGGTAATGGATGCGACGCGAGATTGTAAACAGGCTCTTCGCTCTACTTGATGACCAGCGTGCCCCGTATATTGGTCTCGTGGGTCAGGACACATTTCCATCCGCCGTCCTCCCACCGCAAGACGTCGGCTTCGACCTCCTGGCCCGAAAAGGTCTTATGTTCGAAAGGACCCGAGAGCGCGAGATGAAAGGTTATCGTTGCGCTATTGCCGAAGACGCGCACTCGGGCATTGGCCAGGTCCGGCTCGTAGGTCGTTCGCGTAAAGGTGCCCGCCTTGATCGCAGCGCAGATGCTTTCCCTGTTGTTGATTCCGCCATTACCGTCGACAACTTCCCAGTCCGGGTCCAGTAAGCGGCAGACCCCGTCGGCGTCGTTGGTCCGCATTGCCTCTCCGAGTTCTTTTTCCGCCTCGAATGCATTTTCTTTCGTCGGCCCATCGTTGGCGGGGCGAGCCGCAACCCTCGCGGTGTGGGCCATGAACATTCCGGCAGATCCGATGAGCAAAAACCCAACGATCAATATGCCTCCGCCATTCGTTGTCCGCATCGTTTACATTCCTTGTCGCTTTGCCAGCTTCTGGCGTTGATTGAAGTTGCCGTGCTGCCGGGCAGCTTTCAACTGAGAACAGTAACCGGAGCAGTCAGCGAATGTTGCGACTTGTCGACCGCCAGAATGGATATTGCAATGAATCGAAGGATATGCGCGGCAAACTGCAGCGGCACGGCAGCAGTTCTTGACTAGAACACGGAGCCTGTTGAGGCGCGGCGGTTTTGGATTTCCAAGGTTGTGGCCGCTGCGGAGACAGCACTTTCCCAGGAAATCGCCTTCACCAAACAGTATTGGGCGATAGAGCGGACCAGGCTCGACGGCCGTCTGCGGGTGGCGTTCAACCACTGCGTCGGCGAATGGTGCTGGTGGAAGGAGTTCGCTTAGTGAGCTGTATCACATTCATCGCACCAAATTCGCCTTACGATCAGGTCATCCTTTTTTCTCGGGAGGGCCCCCATGTCGATCACGTTGCAAGACACCTCTTTTAGAAATGTAGAACCAGAGCCCCTTAACAATCTGAATGACGAAGAGTTTGGCGAAGAAATTGTTGCGCTTTTCATCGCGTATGCCAATGCAGAACGCCACGCTGCCGGTCTTCCCGATCTGAGCGTCGGTTCGTTAAGTAGTGCGCTCGAACATTAAGCCCTGGAAGGCCTCGGGCATGAGGTCTCCAAGTCATGTTTCGCTGCTCGAATACCGACCTTTGCGCCGCAGCGCAGTGGAAGCTGAGATTGGGACCGGGCCTGAATGCCTCCGCCCAGTCCGATGATCATTCATTTTTGAGGGGATAGCAGAGCACGGGCGGAATTGCCGAGTTCGACTTCGGGGTTGGGGTCGACGGCTCGCAGCGAACCTGAATCTTCCGGAATTCCGAGCCGCTGTAATATGTGTCGCCAAGACAAACGAGACTGTGGCGCCGTGTGAGGCGGCAACGGAGGGTGGGGCTGGAGTCGCCGCCTAGATCCAGCGCGACGGTGAGGTCCTGTTTCCGTCCCAGCTCGAATGCTGAAGTCTGGTTTGCGCCCAGCATGTCAATTTGCAGGGAGTACCCCTGCGCGAGCATCACCCATTCAAAAGCCTTTCCCCGCATGATGCCGGTGCAGTTGAGATCGGGATGCGAATCAGTGTGCAGCCAGGAGCCAATCAGCACCCAGGAGCCGGTGATTTCAGACGGGGAGGGGAGATGGGCCGAGGAAAAAGAGTTGGACAGCTCACCGAAAGTCCTGGTCTGGTCTGGACAGGGCAGGTACTGCGGTACCGAGTATCTTGGTATATCTTCGTTACTTTGTTTAGGACCCGGATTGGGTTTCGAAATGTTCCCGTGTGAAATCGGATCCTGAGCCGCAAGAGGAATCACGGGAGCCAGCAGCGCAGAAATGGAGAGGAACCAAAGCAGAGCAGTGAAGAGCCCGTTGCCCATGCAGGCGATTATAAGGGCCGCAGCATGGCATTCCTACGATTCCATAAGATCGAAAAGCCTGCGCCTCTTAATCATGGAAAAGCCCGGACTCGTTGGAGTCCGGGCTTTTGGTTGAGCGCGAAT
>JASHVU010000633.1 GCA_030044455.1 Acidobacteriaceae bacterium
GATCTCAAAAAGCCATTTCACGACAAGTGGTAAATTGGGGCACGTTACTCACGAGCCGAAATCTGGGTTCAGGACCTATTACCGCTAGGCAACATCGGAGACGCCTCGGCGAGATAGTTTTGCGAGCGCCTCAGAGCTGATGCGAGGCGTTTTCGATTTGCGGGTGAGAAGGAAGGCGCAGGCGTTTGCCGCGGATGCGGTGAGCCTATGGATTTTGAATCAGACAGTGCCTGTAATCAATGACTTAGCGCTTTCCGGCGCAAAGCCAACGACAGGGATCTCTTCCGGCCCCTACAGCGCCAGTATGGCACAATCGAGCCTCCGCGGCGCCTGCGGCTTCGTTCTAACCGCGCGATGCTGAGCTTTGCGGAGTGACCGCCCCGTACCCTGTCAATGAGTGCCCTGTACCGCCAGTTGACGCCGATGCAGAGCGCCTTTCGGCGGGGCCACGGAAAGACAGTGATGGAGAGCACGCCTTGACCTTCTACATATCCGCGCGTATATGTAGAAGGATGAGGTATGAAAAAAAACTGACGACAAGTTTGACTTGCCGCAGGGTACTCTCGACCTCCTCATCATGAGGGTTGTAGCCCTTGGCCCTATTCACGGCTACGCCATTGCGCAGAGAATTCAGCAAATCTCCCGTGACGCCCTTCAGGTCCAGCAGGGATCGCTTTACCCCGCGCTTCATCGACTCGAGTACAAAAGGCTGCTGGCCGCCAAGTGGCAACCATCGGAAACCGGCCGTGACGCGAAGTTCTACGAACTTACTGCCAGGGGACGGGCCTACCTGATAACCGAAACCGAAAACTGGAAGCGCTTCACTGATGTCGTCGGCCTCATCCTCAAGGGAACCGCGGAGGGAGTGTTATGAGCTGGCTACGCAGGTTGTTCTCACGCAGGCGATTGGAGATCGAACTGGATAAAGAACTGCGCTTCCACTTCGACACTCAGGTTGCCGACAAAATTCGCAATGGCGTTCCTGAGAGTGAAGCTCGCCGCCTTACGCGAATCGAGTTTGGCGGCATCGAACAAATCAAGGAAGACTGCCGCGAGCGTCGCGGCACCATGTGGATTGAATCGATGGCGCAGGATATACGCTACACGCTTCGCCAGCTGATCAAGTCCCCTGGATACACATGCACGGTGCTTCTCACGCTGGCGCTCGGCATCGGAGCGAATGCCGCCATCTTTACAGTGGTGAGCGCGATGCTTCTTCAAAACCTCCCTGTCCGCGATCCGAAGTCGCTGGTCCGCATCGGCGACCAGAACCAGTGCTGCGTGAGAGGAACCGCTATTTCCGACGGCGATTATGGAATCTTCTCCACGCGTATGTATGAGCAGTTGCGTAAAGACAATCCTGAGTTTGAAGAACTCGCAGCAATGCAGGCGGGGTTCGAATACCGGCCGATCATCGCGCGAAGAGATGCAGGGCAGGAACTGCCGCAGTTGCGCGCTGCCGAGTTTGTATCCGGGAATTATTTCTCCACATTCGGGTTGAATCCTGCAGCGGGACGCTTGCTCGTCGAAGCTGACAACATAGCCGGCGCGCCAGATGCGGCGGTGATGAGCTATGAGACGTGGAGCGGCGATTACAACCGCGATCCGTCGGTAGTCGGAAGCACATTCCGAGTCAATACCAAGCCGGTCACCGTGGTCGGCATCGCGCCGCGGGGCTTCTACGGCGACCGGCTCACGGCTAGCCCTCCCAACTTTTATCTGGCGATTCAGGCAATGCCGGCGCTGCTTGGCGCTAGTTACGTCAACGATCCTGATACGTCGTGGCTTTACGTCGTCGGGCGACTCAAGCCGGGTGTCGAATGGGCGCCGCTTGAGGATAAGATCGGCGTACAATTGAGGCAAAACTTCGCAAACGGCAGGCTGTTTTCATCGGTGCATGACCGTCCGCTGCTGGACAAAGTGCACGTAGTCTTGACGCCGGATGCCAACGGCATTCAAAACCTGCAAGAGGAATATTTCTCCCGCTTGCGGCTCCTGGTCTGGATCGCCGCGCTTGTTCTTGTCATCGCCTGCGCCAATGTTGCGAATCTTTTGCTTGTCCGTGGGATGGGCCGCAAGTCTGAGATGTCAGTGAGATCCGCGCTTGGTGCGGCCCGCGCCCGTGTCGTCAGGCAGCTGCTCACTGAAAGTGTCGTGCTCGCGATTCTCGGCGGAATCGTTGCCCTTGCGGTCTCGTATGCGGGCGCCCACATGCTGGTCGCGATGGCTTTTGCGGGTGAAACGCATGTGCCGATCGATGCGGCTCCTTCATGGCAGGTTCTTACCTTTGCTCTGGCTATCTCTATCGTCACTGGCGTCGTCTTCGGAGCGGCACCGGCGTGGATCTACTCCAGGACCCAGCCGGCCGATGCACTGCGCAGTGCCGGCAGGTCGGTCGCGCCCGGTGCGTCGCGGCTGCAGAGATCGCTGGTGGTGCTGCAGGCGGCCTTGTCTCTGGTATTGCTGGTTGGCGCGGGACTCTTTGCCCAAAGCTTGCACAAGCTCGAGAGCACTGACATGAAACTCAACCCGGTGAACCGCTATATCGTCCACGTCAACCCACAGGCGGCTGGGTTTAAGGTAGCTCAGTTAGAGCCCTTGCAGCACACGATTGAAGAGCGATTCCACGAACTGCCGGGTGTCGTGAAAGTGGGCCTCAGCACTTACACTCCCATGGAAGCCGATGACGAAGATTGGGCCGTGCAGATCCAAGGGCAGCCATCGTTAAATCGAAACGCTTCGTTCGTAAAGGCAAACGCCGAGTACTTTGATTCCGTGGGTACGCATCTGTTGATGGGACGCGGCATCAATGCACAGGACTCCTCTACTGCCCCGTTCGTCGCAGTGGTCAACCAGACCTTCGTCAACACATTCTTCAAGCCCGGCGAGAACCCTATTGGACACCGCTTTGGTCCTCCGGGCCCGCAATCGCCTGGTGACTGGGAGATTGTTGGCGTAGTCGAAGATACGGTCTACACCAGCGTGCGCTGGAAGAACCACGCGATGTACTTCACACCGCTGATGCAGGGTCGGCCGGACGACCCGAACGGCGACGTGTATATCAGTACGATCGTGCTTGCGGCATCGCGGCCGGTGCCGGACATGGAAGCCGTTGCGCGACGGACGCTCGCCGGCATCAGCCCCAATTTATCGGTGGTAAAGTTTCAAACCTTCAAAGCCCAGATTGCCAGCCAGTTCTCACAGGAGCGGATGCTGACCCAATTAATCACCCTCTTTGGCGTCGTGGCATTGGCATTGGCCGCTGTGGGGTTATACGGCGTCACCTCGTACACTGTTGCGCGGCGTGCGCCAGAGATCGGCATCCGCATGGCACTCGGCGCTAAACGCGGCGCCGTCACCACGATGATTCTGCGCGGCGCCATGGTGCAGGCCACCGTCGGGCTCGCGATTGGGGTTCCCGCCGCGGTGCTCTTGGTGCGTTTCGTTAAGTCACAGCTCTACGAGATAACAGCCCCGGGCGCGGACATCATGACAAGCGCAATCCTTACGCTCGTTCTCGCGGCGTTCATAGCTGCGATCGGTCCAGCCCGGCGAGCCGCGAAGATTGACCCCGCCAAGGCGCTCAGAATGGAATGAAGCCACGCACCGGAAAGGCCTGAGTGCATCTGGCATTTCTTGAATCGGCCTCTAACAATTCGTCAACTCGCGAATCCGGCTGAAAATGGGGCTCCGGGCAAATGACCGGCAACACTCGCGTTACCAAGTAAGCAACATCTGCAGAACGGATGACCTGCCGGTTGCCTGCATCAGGGATTCCTGCTCAAGCTTCGGGTGGAATTCCACTGCCACAAGTCCGACATGCCGACCAACCGTCCCCGCCGCCATTGTCCGACACATAAGTCTATTTCCCAGAAGTAAATGCGCGGATATCTGGCATATTCACCATCACTGCAATGACCACCCGGAACGAGATCGTTCTCTGCGTTTCGAGGGATTGTCTCAAAAGGGGCTCGAAAACGGGCCCCGCAAATCCAACAAAATCAATGGCCGGATCTCACCGATCCGGCTGTGCCAAAACCTAAAGGTTGTGACACTGTCTCAGGGAAGATGAGTGTTCATGAAGGAAGTAGCAGTAAAGCACGAACGTGTTCTTTATTTTGATCTTGAATGGAGTTGTTGAGACGGACTTCCGGTTCGTGGCCAGTGTCAAGAACTTATCGAAATTGGAGTTGTTGAAGTCTGCCTGGCTTCGCCAGGGGATTCTGAAGCAGAAGGACTATCTCATTCGCCCGAGTCATTTTGATATCAACGCGGCCTGCATAAACGTCAACGGTTTAACGGGTGACGATCTGAGCCCAGCTCCGCTCTTCACAGAAGTGCTGCGGAAGTTTGAGGAGGACTGCAAGCCGCGCAAGAAATTTGCTGTGCTTGAGGATCATATGCCGACGCGCTGGCCGCATTTTGCGGCCGGTATCTAATACCATGTCCTCTCCGCAGACGCGGGCCGGTGCAGACCATCAGTCAGCTATCCTCACAAGAGCCACCTGTCACGCTCTAGACAAATAGAATGCTTTCCGCTGCAAAGGCAGTATTCTTCAAAGAAGTCCGCTTGGCAATTCCAACCAATCAAAAACGACCTTGATGTGTGCGCTGTCTAGGGAAGTTTTACGTCGATCACATAAATTTCCTGTGTACCGATGTCGCGCAATGCGAGGATGGAGCCGTCGGGCGCAAGGCCCATCCACATCCAGGTCCCGAAATCGTTCACCAGCTTTCCATTGGCGTTCATGTTGGCGATCGGCTGGATTTTTCGGTCCGCCAGGCAGACTCGGTCTACCCAATAGGCCTCGACTACGCGGGTGCTAAAGAAGACACACTTGCTGTCCGGTGTCCACTCGGGATATCCCACATGCATGTCCGCGATCAGATCTTGCCAGGTGTGCAGGTTCATGTCGTAGAGCTTCATCCGCGAGTCGTCGGCTTTCAGCGCCAGCACATAGCGCCCGTCCGGCGACCAACGCGGTGAGTAAAGACCTTTGGAGCCGGGGACCTCGGTCACCACTCGCGTCTTCGGGTTCACAAAGTGCAGCGCACTCGCCGGGTCACCTGCCCCCCCTGTCGCGTAGACCAGGGCATCCCCCAATGGCGACCAGTTCGGATCCGAGCAATCCAGGTTTCCTGGGGCAAGCGCCACGGGATCGCCTCCATCGACAGGGATTACGTAATTTTGGGTCGGCTTGCCGGTCGTAAGGGCGGTAAACGCAATTTGCGACCCGTCCGGCGAGATGCGCGGCAACATTCCTGCCCGCATGGGCGGGAACGTGAGCTGATGCAGGCCGCTGCCGTCGCTGTTGCCGTACCACAAAACATCGTCCGGATAGGACATGAAAACGATGTGCTTCCCATCCTTCGAGAAGTTCAGCCCCGAGGCGGAGATTCCCTTCAAAAAAGGCGCGAGGGAGCGGGTCTTTGGGTCGAAACGCGTCAGCTCGCCGCGAGGCATAGTACCGACAAAGTAGATTTTCCCATCCTTGCCAGGTAGGGGAGCTTCCGCGCGCATCACCCCCTGAGTCAGCCGCACAGGCGCGTGGCTCACCTTGTGCCACCAGTCGCCGCTTTCACGCATGGCCCACAGTGCAGTTGTCCCGTCCCGCGTGGCCTGGAAAACGAAATATTTGCCGTCCGGGGTCCAGCTGCCGCAGCAGTCGCTGGGTGGATCGGTAAAGCCCGGCAGCAATTGATGCAGGTGACTACCGTCGACTTGCGCTTCCCAAAGCGACGTGACGAAGCCATTGGCATCAGTGATGACTGAGAATCGCATTGTGCGCCCGTCCGGCGAGACGCGCATCCGGAGCGGTTCGCCATTGACGGTCAGCAGCTTGTGCGCATCGCTGCCGTCGAGCGCCGCGGTGTAGATAGAGCCGTCTTCTTTGTCTCTGTAATACAGCTTCGACCCGTCGGGCGACCAAGTGGCGTCAAAGGTGCTCAGGTTCCCAATGTGGTGCGGTTGGCCGCCGGGAACAACGGCGATCAACCGTTCCTCGTCATACCCATAGATCAGCATCTCCGGCCGCGTTGGAGATATCCCGAGCAGCCAACCGAACGGAAGCTGCGCAGACTCAGCGGTGCCGCCTTCGGTGGACACCTGAAACAACCTCCATTTGGAATTAATGAA
>JASHVU010000634.1 GCA_030044455.1 Acidobacteriaceae bacterium
TGACACGGTGAGCTATCCCGATCCAGCCAAAGGCTTGCAACAAGACTCGTGGACGGCGACCAGCTATTGCCTCGCCGGCCACGAATATAAAAAGTGCGGCGAGAACAAGAACGCTAAACCGCCAGAGCCGCGCAACTTCAAGTTCAATCAGAACGAGTGAAACGGTCTGCCGTGCGGCCCCTGCGCGCCTACTTGAACCGCTTCACCGCCTCCGGCTGCTCGCTGCCCGCCTGGCCCGCGGCAATCCTCGCCACTGAGAAGTTCTCGCTCCACGATTGGCAGCCGGCCAGCCGTCGCATCATCGCCAACTGACCCACGTGCGTCAGCGCGTCGGCGATAGGGCCCTGAAAGAGCCGCTCCACCGTAGCATGCAGCGGCGCGTCTGAAGCCAGATACGCGTCGAAGGCCGATAGGTCGGCGAAGAACCGCTTCTGCTCGTCGGCCCACCCGAGCGGCGTAGACCTGTACCAGGTTTCATTTCCTTGCGCAATTGAAAGCGCCCACTTGAACAGGTCGCCCATGTGCGCCAGGATGGTTTCGGGCCGCTTGCCGGTGCCTTCAAAAACCGCGAAACTTTCGGGTGAGTCCTCGAGTGCGCGGGTTGCGCGGTAGGCAAGGGTCGCCACGGTGTGGCGGAGGAATTCGCGTTTCTCGTCCATGGCCGCACTATAGCGCAACGCCGATTGCTTTTCTGCTAAAAGACTGCTGAATCTGCTGATATTTTGAAATGGCACGGCTTTACAGGTTGAGGAAAACCTAGCCAAGGCACAAGCCTGCGCGCCTTTGTAACAAGGGCACTGACTTCAGTCAGACCGAAAAGATACATAAAAGGAGTTGGGGGTTTAACCCCTGCGAGATGTGGCATCGCTAAAGCGTTTCAGGAAATACCGTAGGGAGAGACCGACGCCGCAAAATCAGCGCGACCCCAAAAAGCGCTGACCCAGCTCAACCGTGAGTGACATTCAACCTCTTCCTAAAGCGCCGTAATTCGCCGATGAATCAGACCTCCACAAAAAGCTGGCCGCACCAAATCGGTGCTAGACTGGTCGCGTCAGCAAGACCGGCGCGGGAGGCATTTATGCTCAAGCGAATCGGCTGGTGGGCGCTTGCGGGCGCCTCGGTGGCATTCTTCTGGTTCGTGGTGATCCTTATGATGCCGCGCGGACACGGGCCCAGCGGCAGTTGGCCCATCGTTCAAATCACCATCCCGTTCGTGACTTTCGCCTTCGCGCGCCACGTCCCCATCAAATGGTACGAGTCGCTGGTTTTGAATGCGGCGTGCTACGCGTGCATCGGGCTGCTCATCGAGGCGATCCGGTTGTCGGTGCGGACGGGCGCTGTGCGGGAAAGACATTAGGATCCCATTCGGCGCCCGGCTGAGGGGAATCAAGCGAATCGGTATAGTACCCGGTCCGGTAGCGGATGTTGTAGCTCGGGGCCTTTGGAACCGTCACCTGAATGTGATGGAAGTTCGTCCCCGCTTTCTGATTGTGCGGATAGTAGGCCAGGAAGTATTGCGTCCGCAGATCTTCGCTCACTTTCATGAGACTGTTTTTCAGTCCTTCGGCGTCAAGATAGAAGCTTTTGCCGCCCGTCTCCTCAGCCAGGGTGATGAGCGCGTGTTCGCCGCGCAGGTCGCGCCCAGCGCTGGCTTCAATGGGCACGTCGATCAGGCTGTAAATCATGATTTCGTTGCGCAGCGCCGCCTCCAAAGCCTGGTCGTAATTCGACCCTTTCACCGTGTCGTCGCCGTCCGAGACCACCACCAGCACCTTGCGTCCCTTTTGCCTGCCGAGCCGTTCGGAGCCGAGCACGATCGCATCGTAAAACGCGGTGCCTCCGCCGCCCTGCAAACGGGCGATCCCGCGAGCGATCTCGTCGGGCCTCTTTGTGAACCGCGTCAGCTCCTCAACCGTGGTGGCAAACCCCATCAGGCTGATCTGGTCCTGGGGGCGCAGAACGGCTTGCACGAAACCCCTGGCCGCACGCTGCTCGTCCGGCAGGTCTTTGGCGACGCTCGAGCTCGTGTCGATGGCCAGGGTCACATTCAACGGCATATCCGATTCCCGCTCGAAGATTGCAATCCTTTGCGCTCGATCGTCCTCGGCAATAGAAAAGTCGTCGCGGGTGAGGCCGCCGACGGGCGCGCCTTTCTGGTCGGTCACACTGACAAAGACGTTGACCAGCTTGACGTCAACGTGGAGAGGGGCATTCTGCGCTATCAGATCGGCCACCTGGCCCGGCGCGACCGCCATAAGCGCGATGAGAACGTAACCGGTGAGGATGAAACCAGACCATTGCCTGCCAAAGCTCGGAATCATGCAAGGCCTCTTGGTGCCGCGGCAGCGTCCTCTTGGGGTTGCCAAAGCCGGAACGCCTGTTGGATAGACTTCGGCGGTGGAAAGAGGTTTCCTGGCACTTTCGCGCCATGCCGATCACACGGTATAAAGTCGCCGGCGTTGAAAGCGGCCAGCTACGCCTGCATCGGCTTGCGGAAACAATCCGACCGACAATGCGGTCGAGGGCTGCACGGCTGCGGCATTAAGGGCTCACCAAGACACTGAAACCTCGAATGCGCCCACGCAGACGCGCCAATGGACGCCTTCGTCCTTTTTCAGTTCCCCATCACACGCGGATCAAACAGCAGTGGAAAGAACCGCCCCTCCATCTTCTGCCCCTTCGGAATCACCGGCACACCGGCCAGCAGCGGCTCATCGCTTGCAGAGCGCACCCCGTCGTGGAACACATTCACCAGCGTCGCCCGCCGCGGCCGGTCAGAGCGGTTTTCATACGACCCATGCACGGTCAGCGGATGATGGAACGTGCACTGCCCGCGCTTCAGCTCGATCGGCACCGGCCGGAACGCCTGCCTCTGATGCTCATTGAGCACCGTCATAATCTCGTTCATGTCGCCTGCCAGCCCCGTAATCGGCAGAAGGTCCCAGGTGTGGCTTCCGGGGACGTAGTAGAGGCAGCCATTGTCGACCGTACTGTCGTCGAGCGCCATCCAGCACGTCAGGTGCGACATCGGCTTTGTCCGCGTCCAATAGGAGTAGTCCTGGTGCCAGGCCACGACGCCGCCGTGATGCGCCGGCTTGCAGAAGAGCTGGTCGTGCCAGAAGCGCACCGGCCCGTCGAGCAGTTGCGACGCCGCCACCAGAAACGCCGGACTCCACAGCACATCGTGAAATGCCGGCCCGGTCCGCCACGCGCCCAAAGCGTGAAACAGGATCGTATTCGGGTCGCTCGACTCGTTGGAGTGGTACTCATGGAATAGCTGGTGCGTGGGATGCACCGGATCCATCAGCCCTGCCAGCTCTCTGCACAGCGCCTCCACCTGGCGGTCATCGAGCACCTGCACGCCGGCCAGAAATCCGTCGCGGTGAAACGCTTCCACCTGGTGTTGGCTGAGCCGATATTGCCGCCAGTCCTGTTGGTGCGCGGGCTGAGGTCCAAGCGCACCCGTCGGTGTATGCAATTCCGAGTAGTCCTGCATCATTGGGCATCATCCGTGGAACTTGGGTTCGGGCTCAAGCAGGGCCCCTGCCGGTTTTCTATATCACCGCGGCCACAAATGACAAACCAATTGCCGGATCCTCCATGGCTTCATCGCATCGCGTTGATCGTCGCAACCAAGCGGAACACACTCCCTCTGGTTTTGCCGTCCACGCGGCTAGCGCTTGCCTTTGGGGTCGTACCGGAAGCACTGCTCGAGCGGCACGCCCAACTCGATGGCCACTTTGAATGCAGTCTCAAGCGAAGGCGAATACTTGTCCTGCTCCATCGCGATCACCGTCTGCCGCGTGACGCCCACTCGATCCGCGAGTTCCTGCTGCGTCATCTCCCGCTGGGCCCTCAGTTCCCTGATCTGGTTGCGTATAGCGGGCATCAGAGTGCTCTCCGGTAAGCCACAATCTGCGTCGCGGTCTTGGTAATATCCGCAATCACCAGCATGCCGAAAAAGACGCTCAGAAAATGAAGCCCAATCTTCGGGTTGTCGAGATGAAGCTGGCCCATGGCCGTGTGAAACCACAGCATGGCGAGGCCGATCACCATGAGGGACGCAACCATCAGGTAGCCGGCGCGATAGCCGCGCAGCTCAATCAGCCGATCCCGCTCGTCAGTCGTGCGGTTGCGGGTGAAGGCGGCAATCAACAGTTGCAGCACTACCTGCAACACAATAATTGCAATAATCATGCCTGCGACTTTGTTGACTGAGTTCTTCTGGTGCAGGAAAAAGTAGGGGCCGTAGACAATAATCTCCGCCACCAGTGAGGCGTAAAGAGTCTTCTCGCGGTAAGAAAGGCCAGGCGCCATGGTTCATCACTCCCATGTCAAAAATATTTGACATCAGAGACCATAGCGCAAAATTGCGAACCATGTCAAATATTTTTTACATTCAGAAAAGGCGCTTTAGACCCGCGACGCTCGGACGCCGCCCGGCACCAGGTCCGGTTCCGAGTAGCTCACCCGGTTCCCTCCGGCGCGCTTGGCCGCGTACATCGCGTGATCCGCGAACTGCATGATTCCGATCGAGCTGCTGCTCGACGAGGGATAAAACGCCAGTCCAATGCTCACCGACCCGCGGATGGTGTGCCCTTCGATGGCAAACGGCTCGTCCATCGCATGCACCAGCCTCTCTGCGATGCCGTGCGCGATCTCCGTATCTTCAAGGTCAGTCAGCACCGCGATGAATTCGTCTCCCCCGATCCTCCCCAGCGTGTCGGACGCCCGCAGGCACGCCTTGAACCGCTGCGCCACTTCGATCAGATAAGCATCCCCGATGCGATGCGTATGCGAATCGTTGACGTTTTTGAAATCGTCCAGGTCCAGATACAGCAGCGCGGCATAACACTGGTTGGCGTGCGCCCGCTCCAGCGCTTCTTCCAGCCTTCTGTCCACCAGGGTACGGTTCGCCAGCCCGGTCAACTGATCGTGCTCCGAGCGGTGCAGCACATCCTCGTACAGCCGCCGGTTATCGATGGCGATGGCCGCCAGGTTGCAGCCAAACTCAAAGGCCTCCATGTTCAGCGGCAGCGGATCACCCTCGCCGCCCTCGAACGTCATGGTGCCCAGCACTTCTCCGCGGCTCGACTGAATCGGCCGCGACCACACATTGCGCGTCTCGGTCGGCCCCACCAGTCCGTGGCTGCGCACCGCCTCAGCGCATGCTGCCTCGCTCACTGAAGGATCCAGATCTTCCAGCCGCGCAATCGTCTCCGGCTTCAGGTTCGAGCGCGTCATCAGCTCCAGCCGCCGGTTCTCCAGCACGTGCGTGTAGCCCTTCGGTCCCGCCCACATTTCGTCGGCGTACGCCTGGATCGCCGCCAGCACAATCGGCAGAGGCTGGAAGCTGTTGATCAGTTCCAGAATGTGGCTGCGCTGCCGCTCCATCCGCGCCACGGTACTCATCCGCGATGCTTCCTGCTCACTCTTCTGGCGCAGCAGTTTCTCCTTCTCCAGCAGTCGCCAGCGCATGCGCAAACCCCACACCAGCGCCAGCAGCGCGAAACCCAGAATCGCCGAGGTCACCACAAAGAGGTGCTCCAGCGTCCACCACGATGCGTTTGCCACCACCGCGATGTCCTCGGGCGACCGCACCTGCACCTGAATGCTCTCTACCGCACCCCAGAACCCGCGCACGTGCACCAGGCACACACCCGTCGCGCGGATCCGCGCCCCCTTCGTATACATCGGGAAAGGATCCACATCGCTCACCCGCTTGCGGAAGACGACCGGGAACACGCTGTTGCCCGAGCCAAGCATGATCGTGTCCAGGTGGCTTTCCCGCGTTTGCGAGATCACCTCGCCTTCAATACTCACCAGTTTGTTGTCGTACAGCCCCGTCATCGCGTCCGCGAAAGTGATGGCATGCGGTGTCACTGCCACCTCGCCGGGCACGATGGTGAACTGTCCCGAGTCCAGTCCCGCCACGCCATCCCCGGCCGTGGCAAATCCCGTTACCTCTACCCGTCGCCCGATACCCACCGGATCCGTTTGCCGGGTTTCCACCATCAGGCTGCTGTCGCCGTCCTGCACCACCAGCTTTTCTCCCGGATCGTAGAGCGTCACCATTCCGGACGTGAACACGCGGTGCCTGTCCCTTAGCGCTTCGTTCGATTTCAGCAGCGCCGACAGCGGTGTCAGTTCGTGTTCTGCCGATTCCGCGTCGCCTTCATGCACAACCTGGATTGCGTTGCTGCTGGAGACATTGATCCGAAGTAAAAGGATGCGGTCGTTGGTCACGTCGAACTTCCCGCCCAGCGCCCCCGTTACACGCACAGTCGCGTCAAGCAATCGATTCGGAGAGAACTGCGGATAATCCCGCACCACCACGTCGATCATCTTGTCGCCATCTTCCATGCGCAGCAGATACAGGCTCGATCCCGCCGTCGTCTGGTACGACGCAGCCCGCACGATGCCCTGCATGGTGACATAGCGGCAGTCGTTCTCCCGCTTGACTGCCTCCCCATAGCTGAGCAACGCCGGCGGCGGCAGCGGCGCCTTGCCCGTCACCTGAATCGACTTCGCCACGATCTGCGTGCTGTAGCTCGCCCCCGTCGTTCCGTTAACGGTCACCAGCGATCCCGGAGCGATCGAGTATTTCTTGTCCGGCTCCACGTAGATCCAGCCGCCGCCTTCCTGGATGAAGAGATCCCCTTCCGCGGGATTGCTGTAGGTCACCACCCCGGTTACGGTCACCGGCAGCGCTTTGGCTGCCTCCGCCGGACTCAGTTGACGCACTGCCGCCACGCTGGTCAGCGCCTTCTGTGCAGACTGCGCCCCTAGCGGCGCCCAGGTCAGCAGCAGCATGACCGGGAACACCCGCAGGTGACCCACCCGAATTCGACTGATCGTTCCTGCTATCAGCATCGGTTGATGAGTATTGCTCTTCTTCATCATCGTGATTTTCGCTCGCCGGCAATATCCCTCCCTCGGGGAACAGGTTCGGTACCAAAGTAATGCCTCGTTGGATTACTTGGCCTCCAGTGCTCCTCAATCAGATTCGGGTACTCTTACCACAAAGCTCTCAGACCAAGTTGATGAGTGACAGCCAAACCGCAAGTTGCTCTATGCGAGGAAGTGCTCGGGTCAAAGCTAGAGAGCGCCTCGCATGCCTCCAATTAAGCCGCCAGCGCTAGGAATCAAGCCCGGTTCTCTGTTAAAATCAAGGTTCTGAGTTCAATAGCAGGAAGTCACCATGTCAATTCATCCCGTAATGCAGCGCCTGGCCGACAAGCTCAAGCGCACCGATTTACCAGTGTTTGTGCCCGGCGACCAGATTCGCGTCCAGGTAAAGATCAAGGAAGGCGATAAAGAGCGCCTGCAGGCCTTTGAAGGCCTGGTGATCGCCGTCAACAACGGCCCCCAGGGGACTTTTACCGTCCGCAAGATGAGCTTCGGACAGGGCGTCGAGCGCATCTTCCCTTTCAACTCCAAGGTCGTCGACAAGGTCGAAAAGATCCGCAGTTACAAAGTGCGCCGCTCCAAGCTGTTCTACATCCGCGGCCTGCGTGGCAAGGCCGCCCGCCTTAAGGAAATCGATCGCGAGACCGGCAAAGTTCGCGCCTGAAATCCCGGCCAAAACCCCTTTCCAGTCAGAACCCTCGGCCCAACGGCTGAGGGTTTTGAGGTTTTGGGGTTTGAGAGCCATGAGCTTGCGGGATTGAGACAGTAGGGAGCGGAGGCCTGGAGGCCTTTGAATGAACAATTCTTCGGCTTGCGGCCTTTAAGCCCGGGCCTTCTCAGATCCGTTAACTCGGCCATCTCCGCAACCCCGCTTACTTCGCTGGGTGCCCCAGAGCCTGCCCCGAGCCTAGCCGAATGGGTATCGCTTCTGGAAGAGCACCTTCCTCGACTGACAGGTCTTTCTCAACTCTCTGATTTCTGTCTTTCCTCGTACAATATCCCCATGGTCCGCTTCCCCATTCGCCGCAACACGATTGTTCTTGGCGCAGTCCTGTTTCTGTTCGCAGTCTTCGCCTGGGCGGGCTGGGCCAATTGGGAGTACCGCCAACAGGCCGCGGCGCGCCTGCTGGCCAACGCCGCTAAGGGCGAGCTTGTTGCCGACACTGCCACCGACACTCCCGTTTATGTTTCGCCGCTCCAAGGCAGAATGGCGCCGGCCTTCGTCCTCAACGACCTCAGCGGCAACAAAGTCTCGCTCTCGAGCTACCACGGCAAGGCGCTGTTTATCAACTTCTGGGCAACATGGTGCGCACCGTGCAAAATCGAAACCCCCTGGATCGTGGAGTTGCGCAACAAATACGCGTCGCAGGGATTCGAGGTGCTGGGCATCGACACCGAA
>JASHVU010000635.1 GCA_030044455.1 Acidobacteriaceae bacterium
GAATCCATGGAGGTTCCACAAAATGCCACTGATGAAGACTTCGAATCCGGCTCTTGGGCAGGACACGTTCAAGCAATATGGGAGCGGCGGGTACGGAGGCCTGATCGACGCCGCGGGGCGCATGACCCTGAACGGCACGGTGAACAAGACAGGCATCCTGCTTCTGTGCGCGCTGGCCACGGCGGCGTGGACCTGGAAGAGCTTCATGGATACGCAAGACCCGGCCTCGGTTTCCCTGCAATTGATGGTGGGCTTGTTTGGCGGCATGATTTTCGCCTTCGTAACGATATTCAAGAAAGAGTGGTCGCCGGTAACTGCGCCCATCTACGCGCTTCTTGAGGGCATGGCCCTGGGCGGCCTGTCGGCCATCGTAAACATGCGCTACCCGGGAATCGCCTTTCAGGCGGTGAGCCTCACCTTCGGCACACTGTTCGTGATGCTCTTCCTTTACCGGTCGGGCATCATCAAGGTCACCGACAAGTTCCGCATCGGCATTATTGCGGCCACGGGCGGCATCTGCCTCTTCTACTTCGCGTCGATGCTGCTGGGGTTCTTCCACATCAATTTCTTCGGCTCGGTGTGGGGATCGGGAGTGGTAGGCATCGGCTTCAGCCTGATTGTGGTGGCAATTGCCGCACTCAATCTCGTGCTCGACTTCGACTTTATTGAGCAGGGCGTAAACGCCGGCGCGCCCAAATTCATGGAGTGGTACGGCGGCTTCGGCATCATGGTCACGCTGGTGTGGCTGTACATTGAGATTCTGCGGCTGCTCTCGAAGGTGCGGAGCCGGAACTGAGGGACTAAGGGGCCGCTGCTTTGTGGATAGCACGGGCGCGAAGAATTGTTTGATTGGGCGTGGTCCGCGGGGCGGGTGCCTGGGGACGGTTCTTTCGCCCGCTTCGCGGGTTTGGTCACTAAGATGGTTCGCAATCCCCAGGCTCGCGCCTGGGGCTATAATCTAACGCCCGCTGAAGCGGGCCGACTTGCGGACTTACTGAGCAGTTAACTCACTGAGTAACAGAACTGCTACACCGTTCCCTGTGGGGAGATGAGCATGAGAGTCACGGCGCCGGTGGTGGTGCGGCGATGCGGCACGCCGCGCTGGATGACGAGCATGTCGCCCTTGTTCAATGCGACTTTGACCGCATTTTCCGACTCCGGCGCATTCCATTCACCCGGCTTGGAGCTGTGCGCTTTCGCTGGCGTTCCGCCCACTTCAATCACCGTCGATCCTTCGAGGATCTGAAAAACATGATCGCGAGCCTCGTGCCATTCGAATTCCTGTTGAGCCTTGTTGTTCTCGACGGTGAGCATAACAATGAAGGTCTTGTCGTCGACGATGGTCTTGTTGCCGGGGTTGACCTCAAGACTGGCGATGGTTTCGTGCAGGCCCGCTGCGGTGAAGCATTGCACTCCGCGGGATGATGGAATTGGAGCCGTTTGCGCGGCTACGCGGGATGCGTCGAAGGCCTCGCCAGCGATTGAAAGGCCCGCGGCGGCGGCCGATGCACTGACCAGAAACCATCGGCGTCCCAGCTCGAGGTCTCCCGGTTTGCGGTTGCACTGTTCCCTTTTATTGTCGAATTGAGCGGTGCTCATCAAATTCCTCCACGCCAAGTTAAGCACTTGGCCGTGCGTCCTGTCCCGTTTCTGCCTGATCGGCAGCGCGCCGGCTGCAATCTGGCCGCGTTGACGCAAACCGCCGTCGTAATACGCTTCAATCGCGGCAGGCGGGTGATTCAAGTCACATTCAAGGCGCCATTTCGACTGATAAATATAGACCATCGCGCCGAAGAGATAGGAACGGCCCGCAGGCAAGTTGGGAGTGCTCAAGAGACAGACAGGCGAGGACTCTCGGAGGTTAAGGCGATGGGTTTCTGGCGAGCGATCTTGTTTCAAACCAGCATTTGCAACCCGGACGTATTTGGTCGTATACTTAACTACGACCAAACAGGTCGGGTTTGTGAACGTCCGTCCCACGGGCGGCATATGGGAGCCAGGCAAGTGAATGTGTTGAGCGAATTGAGCGTCGGTGATCGTGCTGTCCTGGTTGCTCTCGACCTGCCGGAGACGGTTCAGAACCACCTGATGCACATGGGATTTGTGCCCGATGCCGAGGTGGCGGCGGTGCGCCGCGCCCCAGCCGGCGACCCCACGGTTTACTCCGTTGACGGACTTGAGATTGCGCTGCGCCACGAGACTGCGGAGGCAATCAGGATTCGCCCGGTGCCGAATGGACATGTGCAACCCGGAACCGTAGAAAGACTGGAGCTGACTGAGGTTGCGAGATGAGCAGTTGTTGCGCGACTCCGGCTTTTGAGCCGCCCGCCGGGCCTCAAGCGCCCGGCCAATTGCGCACGGTAGTTCTCATAGGCCCGCCTAACTCGGGCAAATCCACTCTTTTCAACCGGCTGACAGGTTTACGCCAGAAGGTGGCCAACTATCCGGGCGTGACTGTAGAACAGCGCATGGGAGTGATGGCGGGTGTGGGTCGCGACGATTTGACGCTGATCGATCTGCCTGGAATTTATTCGCTCACGCCCTACTCAGAAGACGCGCGCGTGGCCGTAGAAGTGCTGGCGGGCACGATGCACGGCACGCCCAAGCCCGACGCGGTGCTGCTGGTGCTTGACTCGCAGCACCTCACCCGGCAGTTGATGCTGGCTGCGCCGGTGCTGGCCACGGGATTGCCGACGCTGGTGCTGTTGAACATGAGCGACCTGATGGAGCAGCGCGGCGGCAAAGTGGACTCGCTCGAGTTGGCGCGGGAGCTGAATGCTCCGGTGGCGCAGATCAGCGCGGTGCATGGCACCGGCCTTAACGCGATTAATCTGTTTCTGAATCAACCGGGCAACGGAACTGGCTCGCACCCTCCGCTGACACTGCCTGTGATTGGGAACGCGGCCAGCGCGCATACGTGGGCCGCACAGGTAAGCCGGCGAACCGGATATCGCGCGCCGCTGTCGGTTGAAGGCACGCGCAAGATCGATGCCGTGCTGCTGCATCCTATTTGGGGACCGCTGCTGTTTCTGGCAGTTGTGATCGGCGTCTTCGAAGTGGTCTTCTCCATCGGCCAGCCGCTCTCTGACGGTTTCGGCGACATTCTGGCGCGGATAGGCGATATGGCGCGGCCAATTCTGCCGGCGGGATGGCTGCAGTCTCTGGTGCTGGATGGCGTGTGGAAAGGCATCTCGTCGGTGCTGGTATTTCTGCCGCAGATTCTGCTGCTATTCCTGTTCATTGGCGTGCTTGAGGATTCAGGCTACCTGGCTCGCGCTGCGCTGATTGCCGATCGCGTGATGCGAACCATCGGGCTGAACGGGAAGGCGTTCATCCCGCTGCTTTCGGCCTACGCTTGCGCAGTGCCGGCGATTATGGCCACGCGCACCATTGAGAACAAACGCGATCGGCTGGCCACAATCCTGGTAACGCCGTTCATGACCTGCTCCGCTCGGCTGCCGGTTTACCTGCTGCTGATTGCGGCGTTCGTTCCGCACACCTATTACCTGCACGGTTTTCTCGGCCTGCAGACGGTTGTGATGCTGGGGCTTTATGTAGCCGGATTTGTGGCCGCATTTACCACGGCGCGGCTGTTGAAGAGCTCCATTTTGAAATCGAGCGAGACTCCGTTCATCCTGGAGCTGCCGCAGTACCGCATGCCCACCCTGCAGTCACTTTTTCTCCGTGTAGTTGATCGCGGACGCATCTTTATGAAGAATGCGGGCACGGTGATTGTAGGCGTGACCATGGCCCTGTGGGTCCTGGCGCACTTGCCGATCATCCACACAGCAACCGGCACACTTGCCGCGCCGGAACTGGCCTCGAGCGTAATCGGGCGGCTGGGTCACTTTATCGAGCCTGTGATTGCACCGCTCGGCTTCAACTGGAAGATCGGCATCGGGCTGGTCTCGAGCGTCCTGGCGCGCGAGGTCATGGTGAGCACGATGGGCACGCTGTACGGCGCCGACGCAAGCACGCAGACACTGAACCTGCAAACGGCGCTGCACCACGATATGACGCTGGGCGGCGCGCTGGCTCTGATGATTTTCTTTGCCTTTGCCATGCAGTGCACGTCGACCATTGCGGTGGTCAAGCGCGAGACCAATAGCTGGAAGTGGCCAGCAGTGCAATTTGCTTACATGCTCGCGCTCGCCTACGGCGCAGCATTCGTGGTCAATCACGTGACCTTGGCGCTGCTGGGATAACAGCGGCTCAATTTCTCGGCCTTACGGCTTTGAAAACCCCAATCGGAAATCCGCAGACAGTATCAGGTCCTCGCCGCAAGGCTGCAAATCGAGGAAGTCGATCTCAGGCGGGCCCTCGGACATCGGCCAAATGCGCGCAGAATGAAAAGGCTCGAAAATTGCCACGCAGTGACATTTCCTGGGCATTTTCATGACGCGTTCCCGCCCATTGCGTCTATCCTCTCTAAACGGCCCCTATTTCACCAAGGAGCGCCATGACAACTGCCTACATCAACCGCATTGCAACGGCCACACCACCTCACGACATTCACCAGGCATTTATCGCATTTGCCGCATCATTGCTGCCGGAGGGCGCCGAGCGAAGCCTGTACCGGCGCATGGTGCGCATGTCGGCAATCGAGCACCGGTTTTCGATCCTTCAACCCGTTGCAGCAGCCGATGGTACATGGAGCGACGCTGAAGGGCTATACATACGAGGCGGCTTCCCGGGGACCGCGCGGCGCATGGAGTTATTTGAGCGATTTGCGCCGCAGCTGGCGCGATGTGCACTCAAAAAGCTCGCGATTACTGAAGCGGAACGACAGAGTATTACACACGTGATTGTAACCAGTTGCACTGGACTCTATGCACCAGGACTGGACTTTGATGTGGTGGACGCGCTGGAGCTGAAGCAACCGGTAGAACGCACGATGATCGGATTCATGGGATGTTACGCGGCCATCAATGCGCTCAAATCGGCGCGGCACGTTGTGCGTTCTGAACCCAATGCATGCGTGCTCATTCTCAATCTCGAGCTCTGTACGCTGCACATGCAGGAGACGCCTGACCTCGAACAGGTGTTGTCGTTCTTGCTGTTTGCCGACGGCTGTGCGGCGTGTCTGGTAAGCGGGCATGCGCAAGGTTTGGCGATGGACAGCTTCCTGGCGCTGCGCCTGCCTGAAACCGCGCCACTGATTACCTGGCGGATCGGCAAATCCGGCTTCGATATGCACCTGTCAGGTCAGGTTCCCGGCGAGATTCGGCGGGTATTGGGTGATACAGGCGGCGAAATCCTGCGCGGCCGCAAAACCCAGGAAATTGAACTGTGGGCCGTGCATCCCGGCGGCCGCACAATTCTCGACGCGGTTGAAAAAGGCCTCGAGCTGCAACCGGAATCCCTATCCGATTCCCGCGCGATTCTTGCGCAATTCGGCAACATGTCATCCGCTACCGTGATGTTCGTCCTTCAGCAGATGATGCGGCGCGCGCAACCCGGTCAGAACGGTTGTGCAATGTCGTTCGGCCCCGGGGTGACAGCGGAGACGATGCTCTTCCATGCTGTGTAAAATGCCTGCTTTTAGCCGCGGGGTGCAGATGCAGAATAATTGGAGTCATTCATGACGATTACCTCACTACGCCTTCGGTCAGAGGCTGCGCGGCCCAATAACAAGCAAAGAATCGCCGCGCACTATGATGTCATCACCTCTTACTACCAGTCCTTCTGGGGCGAACACCTCCACCACGGATATTGGATTCGCGGGAATGAATCCAAAGAAGAGGCTCAGGAACAACTCATTGATTATCTTGCTGGCCTGGCGAACTTTGAAGAGGGTTCGCGTGTGCTCGATATCGGCTGCGGCACCGGCGCCAGCAGTTTTTACCTGGCGTGGAAATACCGGATCCGGCCCACTGGCATCTCCATTTCCCCCGCGCAGGTGGAAATGGCGCGCAACACCGCTGCCGGTGCAAAGGCGGATGCTGAGTTTCTGTTGATGGACGCCGAAGCGATGGATTTCGTGCAGTCATTCGACGCCTTCTGGTCAATTGAATCGATCTCTCACTATTACAACCGGAAACAGTTTTTCAGCCACGCGGCGCAGTACCTTAAACCTGGCGGAGTCTTCGCGTTTACCGATTGGTTCAAACGGCCCGGCCTTTCCGCCGCCCAGACGCGCAAACTCATCGCTCCCATCGAGCGCGGAATGCTTTGCGAGCTCGAAACCATGGACGACTATGAATCCTATTTGTCCGCGGGCGGCTTCACCATCGAGCGTCGAGAGGAATTAACGCAACAATGCGCGAAGACGTGGGATCTCGGCTTGGACATCATTGCCGATAGAGCCGTTTGGGCCCTCGCTGCAAAACATGGCAAGGAGTTTTTGACCTATCTAAACGCATTCCGCTTCTTGCGCGCGGGGTTTCGTTCCGGCAACTTTGTCTATGGGTTGTTCGTGGCGCGCAAAGCCAATCCTGACAGGTGAGCGGATCACTGAAGCCGCGGACACTTCGGCCCAGCATGCATTACCCGCGCCTAGTGCGCTTGAGGCTCGCGCACGCCGCGCATAGCGATGACTTCGGCGCGAGTTTCGGCGGCGGCAGTGCGGCGCTCTTTGTAAGTATGTGGTTGCCCGAAGCGAACGAGCGCTGAGAATCCCCTCAGCCCCAACACTTTCCATAGATG
Source organism: Acidobacteriaceae bacterium (assembly GCA_030044455.1). GTDB lineage: Bacteria > Acidobacteriota > Terriglobia > Terriglobales > Acidobacteriaceae > Telmatobacter. The sequence goes on from JASHVU010000635.1 coordinate 6,646, forward strand.
AGGAAGAAAACCGGCGTCGCCAAACCAACAGAGCTCGCGCTCTTGTGTGTTGCCGTCAGGGAGGTAACAAATGGCGGCGGCGGTGATGGGCGCGCCAACTTCAATGGCGGGATGAATGAGCCGGCCGTGAAAGCGCAACACCTGGCTGCCGTCGGTCGAGGTTCCCTCAGGAAACAGGAGCACTGGAATGGAATGAGGGAGGTGTTCGCTGATAAGATCGGCGGCTTCATTGGCGCTGGCCCAGCTGGAGCGATCGAGAAAAATTGTGCCGCCGGCGTGCGCGGCTTCGCCAAAGAAGGGCCAGCGGCCGACCTCGCTTTTGGAGACAAAGCAGCATGGCATGATGGCCGCGAAGATGGCGATGTCGAGGTAGCTTAAGTGGTTGGCCACCACCAGCCCGCAGGCTGGAATCTGGCCTTCGAAGGTGAAGCACACTCCCACGCTGGCCAATACGCCGCGGCACGCCGACTGAAGCCAGTGGGCGCGACGCTCAATCGTAAGCGGGCCGTGGAAGCGCACCAGCCAGTAGCGGACGATACAGGACAGGAGCGCAATCGCCAGCGCCACAGCGCGCCGGCAGCGGCGCAACATCACGGGGCGAGTGGCGCCAGAAAGCGGTTGCGCGCAGCCGCCGAGAGCATCTCAAGATCGAGCAGGGTAAGAAAATCGATGGTACGAAACTCACGATCGAAGGCCGGCGGAGCAGCGATGCGCGCGCCGATGGCCAGGTAGGTCCTGAGCAGCCTGGGAACCTTAACCTGGGGTGCCACCGGCAACGCGTGCCCATAAGCTTGCGATTCTGAAGCTCCATCGCAGGCGAAGGTCCGTGCGCTTGCAGCCTGCGGCTCGTTGGGGCAAGCGTAGGTATAGGTTGGCATGGTCTCAAACTCAGCGCTAACCCGGAAATTCTGTAGCAAGCTGTACATCTGCCAGCCTTCAGCAGGATCGACCGAGTTGAGCGAAGAGCAACCGAGCAGATAACGAAGCCCCATGCCGTGAGCATACTGCGCTATGCCGCGCCACAACAACGTGAGTACCTCAGGTGTGCGATGGGCGCGATCGATGGCGGCGCGACCCAGCTCGAGAATGCCGGCACGCAGCGGTTCGTATGGCCCGAGTTCAAACTCCTGCGCGGAGTAGTAGCCGAGATTGGCGGCAGCGGTTGTGCCTGACTGCATGCGGTACGTGCCAACGACGCGGCCCGACGTCTTCTCTTCGACAACAAGATGCTCGCACACAGCATCGAATCGATCGGTATCGAGGCCGGTTTGGTAGGAACTTTCGAGACCTTCGCCGAGTTCAACATTGAAGACGCGAAAACGGAGACGGCAGGCGGCTTCGCGGTCATCGCGGTTGCGGGCCGCGCGCACGCAATAGGCGCCAACCTCAGCGTGAATATCAATTTCGGCTGGAACGTGAAACGGGGATGAAGAATCGGCAGAAGGACAGATTTGAGTGAGTGCGGCCGAGTGTAGATCCAGTTTTGTCGTACTTTCGAAATGAGGGCTTGAGATCATCACAGCAGTATTGGCTGAATGCGATGAAAGGATGGTCAACCTGCTGCAAATACGGTGCAAATATTTCAGTGGGAATTTAACACGGCAATCACAAAAGCGGTGAGCGATGGTTGTTCGATTAAGAAAATGTGAGGAGGCTCGCAAAGGAAAAAAGAACGACCGGGAACGCAGCGCTATCGCTTTCACTCGCGCCCCGGCCGTTCGAGGAGGCCCACCATGCTGTTTTTATTGGCCTAAGAAAACTGTCGCACAATCGAGAACAATTCCCCGCAAGCTCGAAAAAATTTTGAGGGTTTTCCCATTTCTGAATTGGGGGGGAATTCTTGGATCGGGTTAAGAAAGATCCTCTTTGGCAGACTGGAATGCGAGCTACGACTTTGATGGCTCGTAGTTCAGGTTCGACCCGAGCCAGCGCTCAACTTCAGCGACATTCATCCGCTTGCGAGCGGCGTAGTCGGCCACCTGATCACGATCGACTTTGCCAATGGTGAAGTAGCGTGACTCGGGATGAGCGAAGTAGAGACCGCTGACACTCGAGCCGGGCCACATCGCGAACGACTCGGTGAGAGTGATGCCGGTGTTGGCTTCAACGTCAAGCAGACGCCAGAGCGTACCCTTCTCAGTGTGATCGGGGCAGGCGGGATAGCCGGCGGCGGGACGAATGCCGCGATACTTCTCGTGGATGAGGTCGTCGGTGGTGAGATTTTCAGAGCAACCGTAGCCCCACTCCCGGCGCACGCACTTGTGGAGGCACTCGGCGAAGGCTTCGGCCAGACGATCGGCGAGGGCTTCGGCCATGATGGCGTTGTAGTCGTCGTGCTTTGCGCGGAAGTGGTCGCAAAGTTCTTTCAAGCCAATGCCGGTAGTGACAGCGAACCCTCCAATTTTGTCGGCGAAGCCGGTCTCGCGCGGAGCAATGAAATCGGAGAGCGAAATACATGGCTGGCCTGCACCCTTGTCGAGCTGCTGGCGCAGAAAATGAAAGCGCGTAAGGACGGTCGAGCGCGACTCGTCCGTATAGAGTTCAACGTCATCGCCGATTGCATTGGCCGAGAAGAATCCATAGACTCCACGCGCAGTAATCATGTTTTTCTCAATAATCAGGTCGAGCAGATCATTGGCTTCGGCAAAGAGTTGGC
>JASHVU010000636.1 GCA_030044455.1 Acidobacteriaceae bacterium
TTCGGGATAAAGCAACTCAGAAAATGCATTAGCCCGCCTGCTACGACAGCTCCGCACAATCAGCTGTACCGCAGCCAGCGCAGCAACTCGGGTAGCGTTGCGCGCTTGCCGTACATGAGAATGCCGATCCGGTAGAGCCGCGACGCGAACCACAATACTGCCCAAATACTCAACAGCAGCAGCAGCACTGAGAGCGCCATTTGCCATACGGGCACTGCAATCAGTCCCATCCGAGGCAGCATTACCAACGGCGCCGTGGGCGGGAAAATCGACGCCACAACCACCCAGAGCGCGCTTGGATTTCTCAACAGGAACGGCAGAATGAAGAATGCGGCCCATGTGGGCAGCACTGCCAGCGTGATATACATCTGCAGATCCTGCGCGGTCTCGCAGGTAGCCGCGAGGCCGGAGAAAAACGCGCTGTACAGGAAGAATCCCAACACAAAGTAAATCGGGAAAAACAGCCCTTCCATCCAAGTGAACTGGATTTTCATGTCGCCCGACATCAACATTGCGGCCAGAGTTGATCCACTCAACGCCACTGCCGCTGCAACCCAGATGGCGATCTGCGTCAGTCCCACGGCTCCCACCCCGATCAGCTTCCCAGCCAGCATTTCGTCGGCACGTGTTACCGAGAGCATCACTTCAAAGATGCGCGAGCTTTTCTCCTCGACAATCGAGCGCGCCATGTCGAGACCGTAGAGCAAGATCGGCATCGTCATCAGAAAGGTCATCAGCATGGCTTTGTAGAAAGGCCCCATGCCCTGGCTCTTGCCGGTCTTGCCCGTTGCATACACTTGAATCGATTCGAAGGAAACGTTCTTTACCAGCGCCTGCACCTGGCCGGGCGTCATTCCCTTTTGAGCCAGGCGCAGATTCACAAACGCGGAGTTCACTGCGGCCTTCAGATCGTCGTCATCCTCGAGTTCCATCGACGAGGACGACGTAAACGTCACCTTGGGAGTATCTGAGGCCGAATCTTCAATTGTCAGCAACCCATCGTTGGCCTTATTCTGCACTTCGGCAATCAGGCCGGCATGGTCCTGGGCGGTGAACGGAGCCACGACGTCGAGTTTGTATCCTGCCTTCTTGTCTTTCAGTAGATCGGTGCGAATGTCGTTGGCCAGCGACGCATTGTCGGCGGCAATCGCAATGTGCTTGCCCGTTCCCATTTTTTTGCCGGTGTAGGAACTTACCGCCAGCAATCCAATCAGCACCGCAGGAACCAGAATGGTAGACAAGCGGAAGGCACGACCGCGGATCTGCTCCAGATACTCGCGTTTTGCAATTAGCAGCATATTACGCATCGGCTTTACCCCCCACCGTCTGGATGAAGATTTCTTCAAGCGAAGGCTCGACCAGCTCAAAGCGGTAGATGGTGGCCATTGACGCTGCCTGGTGCAGCAGCTTCTGCGAGTCGCCATGCGGCTTCAGCTTGATTTCGGCGTGGCCGGAGTAGTTGGTAGCCTCGGCAATCTCCTCGCTCTTCAGGAACGCGTCACTGCCTTCGAACTCCACCACCACCCGGTCGCGCTCGTAGCGGCCCTTGATCTCGCGCATTTTGCCGGAAAGCACTGCTACGCCGTTATCAATCAGGCAAATCGCATCGCAAAGCTTCTCCACCTGGTCCATCCGGTGCGTCGAAAATAATATCGCCTTGCCGCGCGACTTCATCTCCAGCAGAGCACCCTCGAGCAGCGTCGCATTCACCGGGTCGAGCCCGCTGAAGGGCTCATCCATCACCACCAGGCCGGGATCGTGCAGCAAAGTGGCAATGAACTGGATCTTCTGCTGCATGCCCTTGGAGAGCTCCTGGGTTTTCTTCTCGAGCGAATCGGCAATCTCCAGCCGTTTGGTCCAGTCGAGAGCGCGTTTAATCGCCTCTTCGGCGCTGAGACCGTGCAGCTGGCCGAAGAACACCAACTGGTCCAGCACCTTCATCTTCTTGTAGAGTCCGCGTTCCTCAGGCAGATAGCCCACTCGATCGAGACTGGCGCGATCAAACGGCTTGCCGAACAGGTCTACGCGTCCCGAGTCGGGCATGGTTATGCCCATCATCATGCGAATGGAGCTGGTCTTGCCGGCGCCATTTGGTCCCAGCAGACCGAACATCTGGCCGGCTTCAATGCTCAGACTCAGATGGTCAACTGCCACTTTGCTCTGATAAGCTTTAGTAACGCCCGTCAGCTCGACAACTGGCATGGGTTCTCCCGGCCTGATTGTGGATCGTAAGAAAACGGGTAACGGCCTTGGAGCAGTTTAGCAAAGGCCGCCCTCTGCACTTTTCCCCCACCTGCCTCGGTTACACGCTGTTGAGCGGATTGGTTCCCGCGAGCCGAAATGCGCCACAAGAGATGCAGAACACTCTAGAATATGAAATCCGGGATGTTTGTCAGCTGACTTGGGGACAGAGTGTTTCTAAATAGAACAAAATTCCGCCTTTAAGGGACTGACACCGTAATACCAAAGAGGGACCAATGACCCGACAAAAGAGGGACTCACAAACCTCCGATTTGCCTTTAGATTGGTTTCGAAACAGTCAGGAGAGCCAGATGGCTACGCTGCTTTCGATGCAAGATTATGAAAGCCCCATCAATGTGACCAAGGACACCCTATCCGGTCCCGACCGCAAGCCTCGCAGTCTCAAGGAGCTCGACGTTCGCCAAGCAGTCGTTGAAGAGCTGGTCCTTAAACTCCTTTATCTGGTTGGCTCCATCTCAATGCTCGAGCTGTCTGACAGCGTAAAACTGAGCTACGAAGTCACCGACGACATCTTCTGCCGCCTGAGGGCCCAATCGCTCTGCCAGGTCACAGGCATGAGCGGCAACATTCCGCATATCGGCATCACGGCCCAGGGCAGAACGCGCGCCATTGAGCTGATGCAGCAGAGTCAGTACACCGGCGTTGCCCCGGTCGCCCTCTCTTCCTATCAAGACCAAACCCGCAAGCAGAGCGTGCAGCATGTTGAGGTGCATGTCGAAGAAGTGGAGCGGGCCTTCAGTCACCTTGTTATCGATCCTGACCTGCTTCGCCAATTCGGCACCGCCCTCAACTCGGGCAGCGCCATCTTCCTTTACGGTGCCGCCGGCACCGGTAAAACTACTGTTGCCGAAGTTCTCTCGCGGGTGCTCGCCGTAGATTCTGTGTGGATCCCTCACGCAGTGGAAATTGACGGCCAGATCATCACCGTCTTCGATCCTGCCATCCATCACGCCATCGAAATGCCCAAGCCTGCGGCCCACGACGAACGCTGGGTCAAGTGCCATCGCCCGGCGGTGCTGGTGGGCGGCGAACTTACTGCCGAAATGCTCGACATGCAGTACAACCCTACTTCGAAGTTCTATATCAGCCCGGTGCAGATGAAAGCCAATAACGGCGTGCTGATCATTGACGACTTCGGCCGCCAGCGCCTGCGCCCTGACGAGCTGCTCAATCGCTGGATCGTGCCCCTCGACCGCCGCATCGACTTCCTCACCCTCATCGGGGGCAAAAAGCTGGAGATACCGTTCGAGATGCTGGTTGTCTTTGCCTCCAATAACGACCCATCCAGCCTGGTCGATCCCGCCTTCCTGCGCCGCATCCAGACCAAAATCAAGCTGGGCACCATCACCGAGGAGCAGTTTGCCGAAATCTTCCGTCGCGTGGCCCGCGACAAAAACGTCACTTACGACGACGGCATTCCCGAAGACCTCATCCGTTTCATTCGCGCCACGCTCAACGAAGAACTGCGCTGCTGCCATCCGCGCGACATCGTGAACCAGGTCTGCTGGCAGGCTCGCTACGAGCAAAAGACCGCGCATATGGATCAACTGTCGCTGCAGCGCGCCGTCCAAGCCTACTTCCCGATGATCTCGTAGGGCTTTGACGCATCACGGGTATCAAATACAAGAAGGGGATTCGCCTCGCGCGAATTCCCCCTTTCACGTTGTGAATTCCTGTTCTCTCGTTCCCTGGTCCCAAGTCCCTATAAGATCCTCATCCCCTCAGGATCCCAGTTCACCACCGCGCCTCGCTCGATGCTCAGGTTGCTTAAGAGCGCCGCTCCGGCCGCGCGGAACCCGAAAACCGCGTCCTCAACCACTGGCTGGCGCGAACGAACCGAGCGGAAAAAGTTCTTGAAGTGGTCGTAGCTGTCGGAGTAGCCCTCCGGCGCAACGTATTTCTCATATCCCGCGGCCGGCGTGCCACCCGGATGCTTGCGCGGATACTTCCTGTCATACTCGGCCTGCATCTTTTTCTGCATCGCCAGGGTGAACGTACCGATGGTCAGCCCCGGCTCGGTCTCGCGTGGAACGCGGTTCACGCTCACTGAATTCCCGTCAATCTCCATCGTCCCTTCTGACCCGGTGAACATCAGCCCCTCGCTCTCTTCGCCGCCGTCAACAAAGTTCACCCCCACGCTCAGGTTAAATCCCTCGGGATAGTCGAACAGCCCAAGCACCACGTCGTCCGCGTCGCGCCCGTCTTTCCAAAAGCGCAGCCCGCCCGTCGCCATGCCCCGCGTCGGCCCCTTCGAGCCGGTGATGAAATGCGTCCCGCTGAAGAGGTGCACAAACAGGTCGCCGGCCACGCCGCTCCCGTACGCCTTCCACTTTCGCCATTGGAAGAAGTGCTCAGCATTGAAGGGAATCCTGGGCGCCGTTCCCAGGAAGCGCGGCCAATCGCAGGTCTGCGGCGAGGCATCGTCCGGGACGGTATAGTTCCACGCGCCCATCGACGAGTTCCGGTTCCAGTGCGCCGTCACCATATTCAGTTGGCCGATCGCGCCCGCATCCAGAAGCTCCTTGGCCTTCAAGTAAATCATCGAGCTCACGCGCTGGCTGCCCACCTGGAGAATCCGCCCTGTCGACCGCGAGGCCTCAATCATCTCCGGCCCGTCGCTGTAGAGATGAATCATCGGCTTCTCGCAGTACACGTCCTTGCCGGCCTTCATCGCGTCAATGCCGGCCTGTTTGTGCCAGTGGTCGGGCGTTCCGATGATCACCGCGTCGACATCTTTGCGCGCCAGGATCTCGTTGTAGTCGCGCGCGGTGAAGATGTCGTCGCCCCACAATTCCTTCGCGTGCTCGAGACGCCCGTTGTAGCAGTCGGCCACGGCCAGCAGTTTTACTCCGGGGACCTGCAGGGCCGTTTTCGTGTCGCCCATTCCCTGCCCGCCCGCGCCAATCAGCGCGATCTGGATATGGTCGTTGGCGGAAACGGGCTGGGAAGGCTCCGATTGCGCAATGGCAAGTGAGCCCACGCCTCCGGTCAACATTGTCCCGGCCGATGCTGCGGTTGCAGCTTTCAAAAAGCTCCTGCGATCAAGCTGATGCATTGCCCTCATCCTCCAAAGGAAGCAAAAAGTCTGCCGCATACCAACATACATCCGTGGACCGGTGAGGGCGAAAACGCTTTCAGTGAAACTCCGGAACAGGAAACTCCGTCAAACTTACCAGTACGTGTGGCTCTTTTTGGCGATGCACGCCAACCTGTTCGAGCTATGAAAATACTCTCGAAGCTATAGATAACATTGATAGACGGTTTAGAAGTCGAGAGAGATGGTTGGATAACGATCTACGGTGAGCCATTGAGCCACGAAGCGGTTTGTGGAATGCCAAACCGCCATGCAAGAAAAAATTCATTTTTTTGGCAGGAAATGTGAGATTCATTTTCCCGTTTTCGTACCGGCGCGCGTGTATGCGCGTCTGCAGGCATCTCGTTTCGAGCGCTCTGGCTCAAACGGCATTACTTATTTTGCTCGGAACGCTTTCAATAACTGGAGCGAGGGCGCAGAATGCCCCATCAACTTCCACCGGTAGTATTCACGGCCAGGTAGCGGATGCAACGGGGGCCGTGATTCCGAATGCGACCGTAGTTGCCACCACGACTTCAGGCCAGCCGGCAGGAAAGGCAACTTCCAACGGTGTGGGTGAGTATACGGTTCGCGGCCTGGCGCCGGGCAATTACGGAGTCACGGTGACAGCAACAGGGTTCGCTGTTTTTTCCCAGCCCGGCGTAGCAGTATCGGCCGGACAGACCAAGACTCTGAACGCCACCATGAAGATTGAAGTTCAGGAGCAGGTGCGCGTAGAGACGGAGCCCAACACAGTCAGCACCAGCCCTGATAACAACGCGAACGCCGTGGTCATCAAAGGGGCAGACTTGAACGCGCTCTCAGACGATCCAGATGAGTTGCAGAGCGAGTTGGAGGCCTTGGCAGGGCCTGCGGCCGGGCCGAATGGCGGGCAGATTTACATCGACGGATTTACCGGCGGACAACTGCCGCCCAAGTCGTCGATTCGTGAAATTCGCGTGAATCAAAATCCCTTTTCCGCCGAATACGACCGCCTGGGCTACGGCCGCATCGAGATTTTCACCAAGCCAGGCACGGGCTCGCTGCACGGGGACTTTCAGGCGAGCGGCAACGACTCGGCGTTTAACTCGCAAAACCCCTTGCTGACGGGAGAATCGGAGCCTTCTTACTACACGTGGAGTTTGCGTGGATCGGCAGGCGGCCCGATTACGAAAAGCTCGTCGTACTTTGTGAGCGCATTTTCCC
>JASHVU010000637.1 GCA_030044455.1 Acidobacteriaceae bacterium
AGGAGAGCTGGGTTGAGCAGGGGGCGAAGGAAGCGGAGCACGCGCGCGACGGCTTCCATAAGGGATTTGTTCGCGGCCTTCTGGGCATGGCGCTCGCTGGACTTTCAGGCGGACGGTTCTCCATACATGGACACATTCCCCAGTCTTCGAGGCAGATTAAGCGATTCGGCAGCGACGAAGCTTCGCGCCTCTCTCTCAAGAATGCCGCAGCCCTGAGCATGGAAGACGGGCGACCGCTGCACGATGCGCTTATGTCGGCCCGCGGCTGGCCGGAGATTCCGTTCGACGGACGTCTGCTTGTATCACAGCAGGATGCGCTCTTGATGGGCGGCAAGATTCAGGCCGCACCGGGCTTCGCCGATCACGTTGTGTTTCTCGACAAGGCGCGTTGCATCGCATGTTTGGAGAAGACCTGCATTGCCATGTGCTCGGGCCAGGCCATCACGTTGGGGCTTGGCAAAGTGCCTGCTTTCGAGCGCGAGAAGTGCGCCCACTGCGGCGCCTGCCTGTGGAACTGCGCGAATCCGCCGGAAGGCAAGAACTCGAATATCGAGTTTCATGCGGGTAGTGGAGGATTGCATTCGGCGGAGAACTAATCGGTAGCCGGTAGCCAGTAGCCGGTAGCAAGGGGAGAGGAATGGCACAGGACTATAGCACGTGGATCTACGTGTGAATTACTGACCCAGATCCACATTGCGAAAGCCCTAGCCATCGGACAAAACAAAGCTCTTAGTAACGCAGAACTGTTCAGCAATGAAGTTGCCAAGATGCTTCTTGCATTTATTCGAACCCTCGCCTCACCACAGCAATAACGAGATTGCCTAAGGCTACGAACTACCGGCTTCAGGCTACTGGCCAAATAGACTTTACGGAGACCCTTTTATGCCCCACTCACTCCAAATCATCGTCTGCGCAGGAATTGTCCCTGACCCGCTGCAGACGTTGGAACCGACAACAACACCAAACGGCCCTGGCATCAAAAATGAAATGGTGCTGCCTGCCGTTCTTGACCCGTGGGCGGCGAGCGCGCTGTATGAGGCTGCTAATTTGGCCGCAAAAAATCCCGGCTCAAAGCTGTGGCTGGTCTCGCTCGGGCCCAAGGCCAAGCTGCAACAGGTAATGATGACCATCGCGCAAAAAGTCGCGTTTGAACTGGTTCCCATCGACGGACCTATCGGCGGATTTCCCGATGCGCAATCTACGGCGGCAGCGCTGGCCGAGGCAATCCAAACCATTCCCGCCCTCGACCGCGACAAGCTGTTGCTTTTCGGCGGGTGGGAGTCGGCTTCGCGCGGCGCAGGCGTCACGCTGCAGCTTGTCGGCGAGCGCCTCGGAATCGCGGACCAGTTTCAGGGAGTGGACCGGATCGACCTGCGCGACAACGGATCGTTTGAGGTGCTGGAACGCGTGGAGGGCGGCAAGCACCAGGTGTCGGTTTGCGCAGGCGCGCCCGCGGTGCTGGGCTGGGCCACGGGAAACCTGGCCGAGCCGAGAAACAATCCGCAAGTGGGCATGACCAACATGCGCACCATCATGCCTGCGCTGCAGAAGGCGAAGACAATTGCACTCGCGGCCGATGGATTGCGCTACGTCTCTGTGAGCTTGCCGAAGCAGCAGCGGGAGACGCGAGTGGAGAAGCATATGACGCCGGATGAAATTGCGGGGGAGATTGTTGCGTGGATTGGGAAGGACAGCCAGTAGCTGATAGCCGGCTGTCGTTAGCCGTCGGCTCTCAGCTTTCAGCGATCAGCAAAAGACCGCGCGGAAGGGCCGAAAGCTGAGAGCTGACGGCTAATAACTCGGGAGAAGAAATGGAATCGATACTTGTACTCACGCATGCCGATGAAACAGGCGCAACGCTGACCAGGGCTTCGCTTGAAGCTGTGACCGCCGGCAAAGAGCTTGCCGCACGGTTAAGCGCCGAGCTGACAATTGGCATCGTGGCTGCCAAACCGCAACACTTGTCCAAAGGTCTGCGGTGCGCGGTACTCGCCGTCGAGGGTGAGCCGTTTGCGCAAGCGCGTTTTGCCACCGATGCCGCTGCGTGCGAGGCGTTGTGGCGCGCTGCGCAGGCCACCATCGTGCTCGCGACGCACAGCTCGCGGTTTGCGCGCGTGATGGCCGCGGTTGCGCATAGGGCGGGTGGAGCGATCGACACGCACGTAACGACCATCGGAGGAGCGGAGGATGTGGAAGCGACGCGCTGGTACTATCGCCAGCGCATTGAAGCGGCTCTGGCCCGCGCCACTAGGCCGTGGTTTCTTCTTCTCGACGCTGGAACTCACGCGCCTTTTGCCTGCGAAGCATCGCACTCCAACGTAGAGGAGATGGCGATTCCGGTCGAGTTGCCGCCGCTACGTACCGAGGTGACTGGGCTGCGTGCGCCGCAACAGAGTCAGCAGACGATTCGACCAGACGCGAAATTGCTTTTTGTTGCCGGAGCCGGCTGGACCAAGAAGCAACCCGATGGGCAGGTTCACGTCGAAGAGGCGGGCAGGCTGATTCTCGATTTCCTTGCAAAGTCGGGGGCATCGCTAGGCAGTTCGAAGTCGCTCGTCGATCAGGGCGGCGAAGGGAACTCCGTTCTTCCTTTTTTGACACATTTGAATCAGGTGGGACAAACGGGCTCGACGCCTCGCCATCCAAAGGGTCTTGCGACATGCTGCCATGGCGAAGAACCGCACGTCGTGGGCTGGCGGTTCATCGGCGAACGGCGCGCCATCTCGCTCGATGCGAACTGCGGCTGGACGCGCGGCAAGGCCGACGTGGTGTATGTGGCCGATGCGTTCAAAGTGATGAAGCGTGTGAATGAACTGCTGGGCGGTGAGTGATGAGGTGCTAACCTCTAGTTTTTAACGTTGCTCCGGTTCAGGGCCTGAAGGCCACTGCTCCCTCCGTGCCTCAGAAACTGAAATCGCGAGCTCAACTTGCGTCGTTTTATTGGGACGACCAAAGTCGTCCCCTTTCAAAGCAGCAAATCATTCGTGAGTTCTCTACGACACCGCCATCAACCCCGCGCGCAAATTGTCCGGCCCTTTGTCCCCGAGCTTGGCTTCGACCGCAGCATGATTTTTCTCCCAGATAGGCACGGCGCGGGCGAGGAGTTCCCTTCCCTTTGCAGTGAGGATGAGGATGCGGCTGCGGCGATCTTTCTTATCCATCGCAACGCGGACAAGGCCGCGGCGCTCAAGCGGCTTGAGGGCTGCGGTGAGCGTGGTTCGGTCCATGGCAAGCAGGCTGGCGACCGGCCCCATGGGCGGCGGTTCGGGACGATTCAACGACATAAGCAGCGAAAATTGTCCGTTGGTAAGGTCGAGCGGGCGGAAAGCCTCGTCGAATCGGCGGGCGAGAGCGCGGGCCGCGCGTTGCACGTGCAGGCAGAGGCAATGGTCCCGAACCAGCAGAGTAGTTGCATACGGAAGCCGATCGTGACTTGACACGGGACCAGATTAGTTGATATCAACATAATCGTCAATTGTCCCCGGGGGTTCTGGTCAAATCCAGACCCCCGATTTTTGCGGAACCCTTCCCCAGGGACCATAACCTCGAAATTGTTTTTCGGCCTGATGGCGTACGGACTTGAGTCCGTGCCCCTCGTACTTACCCATTCCCAAGGTTCGCGCCAGGATCGGTCCAATCAGACAAAAGGAATAAGCATGACGCTTAATCAATGGACTAAAAGTATTCTTCTGAGACTTCGGCCGAGACCGAACCGATCAAACCACACTCGAGTTCGCGCCGTGGTTCAAGGACCGGCCAAACTTCACGCAACCGTGAATCGCATCGCCATGGTTTTCATCTTGTGCATGCTCGCCGAGCCAATTTTAGTTTCCACGGCAGCCGGTCAAGCAAACGCTACAGCAGTGCCGACTGCGGAAAATGCGCTGGCGGCGGACGAGGAACTGGCTCTCGCGATACGAAACAATGACGTGGATGCAATTTTACGATCACTGGATGATAGCTGGGCGGTGATTGCAACGTCCGGTGGCGTCGGTGAGGGACCGTCAATCTTTCCGAACGGAATTAAGTCAGGTTACTTGACGCGAAAGACATATGAACTTTCGGAGCCCAGAGTGCGTCTCTACGGAGACATCGCACTGGTGACGACGAAAGTCAAGACTTCCGGCGTGTTCCAAGGCAAGCCCTTCGACGTGCTGGAACGCCAGACCGATGTATTGCGTTGGACGGACGGGGCCTGGAAGTGTGTCTTGACTCACGAGACAAAGATTGAGAATAACTAGAACCGGATCATGGAGCCGCGGAGTGGGATTTCGGTTCTGATGGCGGCGAACGCGAGTTTTTGCTCTGACACCTGAGCCCGGAGATTGTAATTGCATTGGACGTCGTTCGGGCTTACGCTCGCGCGCTTCACACCTATCCATTTTCCACGGTTCGCATTACGATAGGTTAAATCCGATTCCCCGTTTGGAGGTCCCGCTAATGTCCTTCCTCCGCGATCTGAAAATTGCGCTGCGCTCCCTGGCGCGGTTGCCCGCCCTTTGGATCACGATTGCGCTCACTCTGGCGCTTGGCATTGGCGCCAACGCCGCAATCTTCAGCGTGGTGCGCGCGGTGCTGTTGCGGCCGCTGGCCAATCGCAATGAGAGCCAGCTCTTGTATCTGCGGCAGAGCGCGCCGGGAATTGGTGTGCCCAATGCAACCTTTTCGATTCCCGAGATTCATGACATCGGCGCGAGACTGAAGACCATTAACCAGCTCGGCACGTTTTCTGAGATCGACTTCACGATTGTGGGCCTGGGCACTCCGCGCTCGATTCCAGCCGGCGTTGTGGATGGAAATTATTTCCAGGTGATGGGGCTGAGGCCGGTTCTGGGGCGGTTGCTGACTCCGGCTGACGACGGCCAAAGCGCAGCCGGTGCCATTGTGCTTACTTACAAATTTTGGCGCGATTCGCTGCACTCCGATCCCAGTGTGCTGGGCAAGGTCGTGCGGCTTGAAAGTTATAGTGGGGCGCGCCAGGCGGCGATTGTTGGCGTCCTGGAACCATCGGTTCCCTATCCCGTGGCGACTGAGATCATTGCCAACGTGGTAACCAGCCCGCATCATCTTTCGGCAACCATGGTCCAGGGGCGCGAGCACCGGATGACCGAGGTGTTCGGGCGGCTTGCGCCGGGCGCCACGCTCGAACAGGCGCGCGTCGAGCTCAACACGGTTTACTCCGCAATGACTCAGGCGCATCCCGAGGTCTACAAGCCCGAGGGCCATTACATGATCAGCGTGACGCGCATGCACGACCAGATCAATGCCCGGGCAAACACCGTTTTGTGGGTGCTGTTCGCGGCCTCGGGGCTGCTGTTTGTGATTGCCAGCTCGAACGTGGCCAACCTGGTGCTGGCGCGCACGGTTCGGCGCGAGCCGGAACTGGCAATTCGCGCGGCACTGGGCGCCAGCTCGGCGGTGCTGCGCCGCTCGCTGCTGGCCGAAAGTTTTGTACTGTGCGGCAGCGGAACCGTTGCGGCCGTGCTGCTCGCCGTGCCGATGGTGAAGGTACTGGGCCACTACGCACAGCGGTTCAGCGTGCGCGCTGCCGATCTCACGCTTGACTCGAGCCTGCTGTGGTTTGGAGCTGCGCTGGCCATCATCGCAGCGGTTTTCCTGGCCTACATCCCCCGGCTGCCGTCGCACGATACTCCAACCAACAGCCTGACCGGGCGCGGCGCCCGCGTAACCGGCTCAAGCAGCCGCAAGCTGCGTGTCTTTGCCATTACGCAGATTGCAGCCTCGTTCCTGTTGCTCACCGGCGCGTGCGTGCTGATGAAAACCCTCTACGTGCTCGAACAGACGCGGCCACCATTCGACTCAGCCAATGCGCTGGCCCTGAATCTGCCGGTCATGAATTACGGCAAGACCGACG
>JASHVU010000061.1 GCA_030044455.1 Acidobacteriaceae bacterium
CCGCAAAGATATGGATTTCTGTAGGACGTATTCACGATATTGCAAAAATGGATCAATATCCCATCAGAAACAGATCAGAATTTGCAATGTGGGATGGAATCGGGGAACAGGAATGCCCCCTCACCTCTTCTTTGGAATCGCCGCTTTCGGGTGGCCGAAGAGAGTCTGCGCAGGTCGTGTGCAAGGGGGTGCGGTATTCTCCTCTGCATGCAGTTGACCCTGGCTCATATAGGTTCGCTGGCGCGGCGCAAGGACGAATTCGAGGCCTTGACCCAGGACTATCTGGAGCGCTGCTCAGCATACCTTACCTGCCGCGCACAGGCATTCAAAACCGAGGCGGCGTTGCGGGAATGGGTTGGCAAACAGAAGGGACGCACTGCTGCAGTGACGGTGCTGCTTGACGGCCGCGGAAAGCAGATGTCGTCGGAAGCCATGGCCGCGTGGCTCGGCCGGCACCGCGATAATGGCACGCAGCACCTGGTCTTTGCCGTCGGTCCCGCGGATGGCTGGGCGGAAGACTCGCGTAAAAGTGCATCGATGCTGCTTTCGCTGGGCCCCATGACTCTGGCTCATGCGCTGGCGCGGCTGGTGATTGCCGAACAGATCTACCGGGCGTTCACGATCCTCGCCGGACATCCGTACCATCGACAGTGAATCGGGGTCAGGGGTCAGGGGTCAGGGGTCAGGGGTCAGGTGTCAGGTGTCAGGTTTCAGGTTTCAGGTTTCAGGTGCCAGAAAGGAAAATCATAGGTTGCGCTCGTTTCGAGAATTACAAGTCTGGCAGAAGTCAATGCAATTGGCGATTATCGTCTATCGTCTGACTCAGGGATTCCCCCGCGAAGAGGTTTATGGATTCTCGAGTCAGATGCGGCGAGCGGCAGTAGCCATCCCAAGCAACATCGCTGAGGGGCATGGTAGGTTAAACCTTGCGGAATACAGACAATTTCTCGGGATTGCACGCGGCTCGAACTTCGAGCTTCAAACGCAACTCGAGATCGCGCGGTCGCTAGGCATGGGTGATTCCAAGCAGTGCGAAGACGCGCTAGCTTTATCGCACGAAATTGGCAAGATGCTTTATTCGATGGTTACCAAGTTGAGCTCTCCGGCTTCAGCACGAACATCCCGAAACCTGACACCTGAAACCTGACCCCTGTTATGACCGACACTCGTCGTGGACTGATCCTGATCAATACCGGCCCGGGCAAAGGCAAGACGACCGCCGCTCTGGGCACGGCTCTGCGCGCAGTCGGCAATGGCATGCGTGTGCTGGTGCTGCAGTTTCTGAAAGGTTCGTGGCATTACGGCGAGCTCGACGCGGTTGCAACCTTCGGGCAGAACTTTCAAATGAAGCAGATGGGCCGCGGATTTGTGAAGGTGGGCGGCGCCGAAACCGATCCTGAAGACATCAGGCTTGTGGAGGCTGCATGGGTTGAGGCGCGCGAGGCCATTGAATCGGGCGAGTGGGAGATGGTGGTGCTGGATGAGATCAACTACGCCATCAGCTATGGCATGCTCGACCCCGCGCAGGTAGCCGAAGCGCTAAGGAATAAACCCGAGATGGTGCACGTGATCCTGACTGGGCGCAATGCGCACCCGCTGCTGGTGGAGCTGGCGGACACGGTGACCGAAATGCGCGAGGTGAAGCACGCTTATCAAAAAGGAATCCTGGCGCAGCGCGGGATCGAATACTGAGTCGATCGCGAGGATTGGGACAAAGCGCGTGCATCCGCCTCGGCGGTTGGCGCAATTGAATTACGGGAAGGCGTGAAAGCGTGGCGAAGTGCACACATTATCGCTGGGCCGAAATTCAGCCCGAAGCAATGAATCCGCTGGTGGACCGGCAGTATCTGACTGGTGTCAATACGATGCTGGCGCGCATTGAGTTGAAGAAGGGCGCGCACGTTCCCCGGCATCAGCACTTCCATGAGCAGATGAGCCATGTGGTGAAAGGCGCGCTCAAGTTCGTGCTCGAAGAGGGCGAGGTGATGGTGCGGGAAGGCGACGTTCTCGCGATTCCGCCGAACGCACCGCACGAGGTGTTTGCGGTTGAGGATTCGGTGGCGCTGGATATCTTCAATCCGCCGCGGCAGGACTGGATCGATGGTGATGATGCGTATTTGCGCGGCGCACCCGAAACGCAGGTGAAGTGATCAACTGCCGCTATTCCGGCTGGTTTGACCGCAGCGATCGGCGGCTCTAGTCGGGCTGGACGCGGCTCACAGCCTCGGCGAGAATCAGCGCCGTGCCGGCGAAGAGCAGCGTATCGAAAATGTAGTCGAGCGCTTCGACCATCGGGTCGGTTCCATGAGCCGGTCCCAGCAAGGGCAGATAGACTGCGACTACCCCAATGGCAATGGCGACGCCGAGCCACGCTCCCGCCTTCTTCGCCCATCGATTCAAAGCAATCAACGCGCCGCACACCAACAGGAATGCGCCGATGGCGTATCCCCACAGGCGCGCTGCCGGCTCCCATGCGGGTGTGATTTTTTCCAATGGCACTCCGGGCAGGAATTCGGGATGCAACAGAGTTTCAACGCCGTAGAAGACCGCGACCAGGCCGAAAATGGTGCGGCAGATGGCAATCATTCGCGATTTGCCTCGAGTCAGGGCGCACATGCTGACGCTCAGCGCGATCAAGCCGCTGCCGAATGAGATTTCGCGGACAAAGAGCGCAGCGCCAAAGCGATCATGCAGCATCGTGGTTATGGAGGGAAGATCCATCATGGCAACGAAAGCCCAAAACATGCCGCCGCAGAGCAGACTTGACCAGCGCACAGCCCGGTCGAAGATGAGGCTGAGCGCAGTGGCGAAGAGTGCGAAGCCGACCAGATAAACCCAGAACAACGGGAACGGCATGTATTTGGGAACCAGCGGCACCAGCGCATGAGGTGCGGCCAGGTGTTGGGCGCCGAAGGTGGCCAGCGGCGCCGCAACAAAAACACGCCCCAGCGCGACGGCGCGGTCAGCGAGCGAGCCACCCGACAATTTGCGGCGGCAGGTAACGAGGCCGGCCGCAACAAAAACCAGGCCGGCGGCGCTCATCGAAATCACTAGGGGCGAATTCTCAGTCATCGAACCATCCTTCCGATCAGGGTTGCGAAGGCTTCCGAAAAGCAAGAACGCATTCTTCCCTTATAACCAAACAAAAGGGGAACGCAATAGCCAATTGTTTCTGCGAATAGGAGTTTTGCGCTGGCCGCTTGTGAAATTCCGGAAGGTTTCGATCAAGCCTTTTCCTGGACTTCGTCCTTGTCTAAGGTCCTTTCGTGCAGACGGGATGAGGCGCCCGCCATTTACAATTGGTTTCGGTATGTCGTGGTTTAAGCGCGAAGACGGCGAGTTCGAATCCGAGCCGGGCCCAGGTAACAATGGCGAGGGCTCGGCCAAGAACGTGCGCACCGAGGGGTTGTGGATCAAGTGTCCGGGATGCCGAGCCACGATCTTCAAGGCCGACCTCGAGGCGAATCTGCATGTTTGCCCCAAGTGCCAGCACCACTTCAAACTGAGCGCACGGGCGCGGGTCGAACAGCTTCTCGAGCCGGGATACGAGCTGGTCGACACCGGGCTCAAGTCGACCGATCCTTTGAGCTTTACCGACGTGAAGCCTTACAAGCAGCGTTTGCGTGCGGCCCAGGAGCAGACCGGGCTCAACGACGCAATCTTGAGCGCTGTGGGTCAACTGGGGCCGCATCCGGTGGTGTTGTGCGCAATGGAATATGCGTTTGCCGGCGGCTCGATGGGCGCCGTGGTGGGCGAGACGATTGCGCGCGCGGTAGATCGAGCGCGGGAGTCACGCAAGCCGTTAATCATTGTTTCGGTCTCGGGCGGCGCGCGCATGCAGGAAGGCATTGTGAGCCTGATGCAGATGGCCAAGATTTCAACGGCGCTGGCGCAGCTCGACGATGCCAGAGTGCCCTACATCTGCGTGCTCGCCGACCCAACCACCGGCGGCGTAACTGCGAGCTTCGCCATGCTGGGCGATCTGAACATCGCCGAGCCGGGCGCACTGATTGGCTTCGCGGGACCACGCGTCATCGAGCAGACCATCCGTCAGAAATTGCCCGAAGGATTCCAGCGCGCTGAGTTCCTGCTCGAGAAAGGATTTCTCGATGCGGTGGTGCATCGCAAGGACCTGAAGGCTTACCTGATCAGGGCACTTGATTTCATGAAGCCCTTAGAGCCGGATCAGGCCGCGAAGCAAAACTGCTGAACACAGGCCGGCACAAGTCAGGAATGCAAAACAAAAGCCTCGGCGCGCACCGAGGCTTTTGGTATTGATTCAAATCAAAGGGTCAGAATACGATCTTGCCGCCCAGCTGGACATTGCGGTTACCTGGACCCGCGCTGTATGCGCCTCCGGCGGCAGGACTTTCAGCGCCCGTTCCGAAGCCGTAGTAACTGCTCAGGAAGCCGTTTCCGGGCAGCAACGAATCTTCTACATTCGGGTCGGGGGTTCCGTAGTAACCGCGATTCAAGGCATTGAAGGCGCTTACCTGGAGGTTCATGTTCACGCGCTCGGTCAAACGGATGCTCTTGCCCACCGTTAGATCGAGGTTGTTGAAGCTGTCTCCGCGCAGAACATTGCGTCCCACACCCGGGAAGGGATTGATGAGCGCGATCGCTTCATACTGGTTATTCCAGATCCAGTGCTCAGCAGAACGCGTGGTCGGTGCGCCGGTTACGTAGTCGACATAACCTCCGGGACCCAGGTTGATTCCGATGGAATTCATCGGGGCGCTCTTGTTCGACAGGATGGGCCTGCACGGATCTCCAAAGACCTCTGACCAGACGAAATCGCAGAAGCTGGTTTCAGCCTCGGTCGGATTGAAATTGGGATTGGTGATGGCTGCTATGTCGTTTCCCACGGCGGTGGATTCAGGAACATAGAAATTCTGAATCGGGTTGTAAGGTTGACCATTGTTGTATTGGTAAAAGGCGTTGAACATGTACCCTCCGAGGAAGCGGCCGAGTATGCCGGACTGGCTTCTGAACCAGGGCTCGGTATAGGTCATTTCCAGGCCAACCACGCTGGGATAGGAGTTGCCGCTTACGCCGCGCTCCCCAATATTTGGATCGAGCGGGTTTTGAGGGAAGGCGCTGGTATTGCCGCCCGAACCGGTTGAGAAAATCTCGCTCGTGTTATCGATGGTGCGGCTGTAGGTGTAAGAAGCGGTGCCTGTCCAGTGGTGGAAGTCGCGGACAGTAAGCGAGGTCTGCAGTCCGTCGTAGATTGAGAAGGCGCCGTTTCCAACCTGCAGGACCAGAGAGTTATTGCAATTGGGACGCGTATAGCCGGTGGCGCTTGGATTGGTGCAAGGGGTTGTTCCGGCGCCGTAGCTGGGAAACGCGCTCTGCACATCGAGGATGTCAGGGTTGGCATTAATCGACTGAAACTGGCCGAAGGTGTGGTTGCCGACGTAGCGGATCTCAGCAACTGCTGAGGGAAATACCTGGTACTGGAATCCGAGCGTATAGGTCTCCGACATGGGATTGCGGAAGTTGGTCGGAACCGTTTCGTAGATATTCACGCGAGGGTCGCCCCCGGTGGGAATAAACTGCTTGTCGTTTGTTTGCACGGTGGTATAGGTCAAACCACCGTTTGGAACGCATTGAACGGTGACGCCATCGCACTCGAAGAACCCCGCGTTGACCACGGGAGCCAGGCTCGCAATGTCGAGAAAGATATTGTAGATTTCGGGGTCCGCGTCGATCGCGAATCCTCCGTGGACGACCATCTTGTTCATCCAACCCGGCGTATACGCAAAGCCGAAGCGCGGCTCGATGTTCCTGAAGTCGGAGTTGATCTTCGGGAACGTGGTGGCAGAGAGGGGCAG
>JASHVU010000638.1 GCA_030044455.1 Acidobacteriaceae bacterium
GCAATGGCGCGCGTCAGGCGCGGAAAATCGGCGAACGAGGTGTTGGCCGAGAGCGCCAGAACCAGCAGAACCGACGCAATGGTCACATAGTAAAACCAACCCCGTCCCATCACCGCCCGCGTCAGCATGGAGAGCACGCTCTCATACCCCGTGCCCCCCGGATCCGTCGCTGCAATCCCATAAGCGCGGCACAGCCACGCGATGCCGAGCAGCAGTACGGCCAGCAAAGCAATGATGATCGTCAGCGTGATCTTCGCGTTTTTCCGCGCGGGATCGCGAAACGCCATCACCCCATTGCTTACCGCTTCCACGCCGGTCATCGCCGTGCATCCTGAAGAAAACACCTTCAACAGCAACCACCACCCGACCAGTTGGATGGTCGCCGTCGGAATCGCAGGCATCGGCGTTACCGGCACAGGATGCCCGGCGGCATGCACCGTCTGCCATCCGCCCACCACGATTACAATCAGCAGCGTTCCCGCGAACAGGTAAGTGGGAATCATGAATACCACGCCCGTGTCGTGCACTCCGCGCATGTTCACGATCGTCAAAATGACCAGCACAATCAGGCAAAGCAACAGCGTGTGCGGCTGCAACGACGGAACCGCCGAGATCAGCGCGCCCACGCCTGCCGAAATGCCCACCGCGGCGTTCAGGATGTAGTCGATCATCAGCGCCGCCGCCGCCAGCAACCCGGCGCCTTCGCCCAGGTTCTCGCTGGCCACCGTGTACGAACCACCGCCGTGTGGATAGGCTTCAATCGTCTGCCGGTAGCTGAAGTAGACGATGATCAGCAGGATCACAATGGCTGTGCTGACCGGCAGAATGTACTTCACGCCCAGCAAGCCCAGCGGGATGAGCAGCGTCAACGCGGCCTCAGGCCCGTACGCCGCCGAGCTGAGTGCATCGAGACCGAAGACCGGTATGCCCGCGATCGGGCCGATGTGTTCGGCACGCTCTTCGCTGGTAGCCAGCGGGCGGCCGAAAAGCAGATTCACAAAACGTGTGGTAATCGCCATTCAGAAGGGTCCAGCGGCACAGAAATGACTGAAAGGAAAGCCGCTCGAAGCGATTGTCTCACAGGGCGATGCGAAGCAAATTAAGAGCGGAGATCGACGCCTGGCGCCCTCGTTTCAATAACCTTCGCGCAGCCAGATTAGGCATCCCAGCCGCCCTGTCGGTCCGGCCGTAGTCGGCGGCAGCGGGAATCTTCTACCCGCAGTGGGAAATATTTACGCGGCCGTCCAGAGAACGGTAATCCGCAAGTATAAGAAAGAAAACAGCTTGATGAACCACCCGTTTGGAAGAGAACGTGCTACTTCAGCGGGAGGATTAGTCTCTGGAGGATCACAATGCTTGAATCGATCACACCGGCAAAGTCGCCGGTTGCTTCACGAGTGGTCGCCTACATCGCTGCCGTAGTGGTTGGCGGGGCGGGCATTTGTTACGCAATATACGAGCAGCACGGCGCGCACATGCTCGCTGCCAAGAACGCGCAGGTAACATCACAACTGAATTTGGCTCAAGGCGAGCTTAGCGCGACGCAGGGCCAGTTGCAGAGTCTTGCCGCCCGCGTGAACGCGCTCGCTGCCAGCGCCCAGAGCCAGGCCAGGGAAGCCAAGGCTAACAAGCCTGCCGCGGCGCATCGTGCATCGGCTTTTGACTCGCGCCTCAAAAAGCTGCAGACGCAACTCGACGCGCAAGGCAAGGCCATCGACCAGACCCGCAGCGACCTCACCAGCACTCAGGGCGATTTGAGCAACACCCGTACCGAGCTGACCGGCTCCATCGCGAAGACTCATGACGAACTTGTGTCGCTTGAGAAAAGGGGCCAGCGCAATTACTTTGAATTCGACATTAACAAGTCAAAGGAATTCAAGCACGAGGGCCCCATCAGCATTCGCCTGAGCAAAGCTAACGTGAAGCGGGGTTACGCCGACCTGCTGCTCATTGTGGATGACCGCAACCTCCAGCAGAAGCATGTGAATCTCTATCAGCCGACGATGTTCTATCAGCCCGACAGCCCCCTGCCTGTGGAAGTGGTGATCAACGATATTTCGAAAGACCACATCCACGGATACGTGAGCGCGCCCAAGTACCGGCAGTCGGAGCTGGCGTCGAACGACAGCAGTAACGCCGGGACGGATTCCGGCATCGTCACCCCGGGCTCTGGCGCGAACGGACAATCAACCTCCAATACGCAACCGCCACAACGGCAGAGGCTGCCTTTGCCCACTGCTGATCCAGTCCCCAATCAACAGTAAAAGTGCGCAATCCGCAAAGGGGCCGGGGATTGATCCCCGGCCCCTTTTCGTAAGCAAAATGCAAGCGCGGGCAGTCGCACCGAGAGACGTCTCTATCTCACCTTGCCCGCCTTATTCTCAAGCACAACATTCGAAAGCACGGCCGTGTCCACAGTCGCAGGCAGGTGCGAGCAGAAACCGATGCCCACGTAAAACGGCGCGTCGAGATGCAGAGTGATGGGCGCGCCGAACTGATGCATGGGCTCGCCGGCAACGCTCACGAAGAGCGCAAAAGAATCTCCGCGCTTTTCAATCCCGATGCGCTCGGCCGAAACGGTGACCAGCGAATCCGGCGATTCCCCGCCGGGCATTCCCCGCCCGCCAATGCGGAACTCCATGTCTTTCACGCGTTCGCCTTTTTCCGACCTCCGCGCCAGCTGGATCATGCCTGCGCTGTGCAGCGCGACGAGGGCTTCTTTTGAATCGTCGTCGAGGCTCTGCCGGATGATGAGTACCGCCTTGCGGTCCCCGTAGCCCTTCGCATCGGGAAAGGAAATGTCAGCCGCCAGCGATATGTCTCCGCTCATCTTCTTCCACAGATAGCGGAACTCATCGCGCATATACCACACGTTGTACCCGGCCGAGTTGATGGTGTATTTGCCGCTCGCGGCATCGTAACTGGCGCTGCCGGGCAATACGGCGCTGCCTACATCCGATTGCCCGTCGAATTTGCCGATGGGCGTGTTGAAAGTGGTGGTCGCGCGATGAAAATCAGCAGGCGGCGCTACCTGCGTGTGGGTCGCCGAACCGGGCTGCGCCCAGGCGGGAACTGCCGGCGACGATTGCGGCACGGGAGATTGCGAAGATGCAGGTGTTTGCGCCGCCATCGAAGCCGCGAACGTTGCCGATCCAAAAATGAGAATCGCTAACGCCAGCTCTTTGGATTTCGGCGCGCGCGCTGCGCTCATGTTTTCCATAGCCGAGAACTTTAGCAGACGGGGAAGTTGCGCGGATTCGTTGAGGTTCGCGCTATCCCATCTTCCATATCTCAGAATGGAGCCTGTTAGCACCGTCGTTTTGTGCTTGATTGAGACAGGTCAGGCGAGTTTCCCGGTTTCCCATGCCTCAGAAT
>JASHVU010000005.1 GCA_030044455.1 Acidobacteriaceae bacterium
GCCTGAGTCCACCTGCATGTTCGGCGGCTCGTAGTTGCGGTGGTTGAACACGTTCGCAGCTTCGGCGCTGAACACAAACCCCATCTGTTCGTGGATCAGAATGCTCTTGGTGAGCGATAGCGAGAAGTTGTCCGTGCCCGGACCCACCACTCCACCGACCGGCGCATTGCCGAAGCGGCCTATGCCGATCTGGTTCGCCGTTCCGAACCCGACCGCCAGGTCCTGATAAGGAAACGCGTTGGGGTTGAGCCATTGCGTCGTGTTCCGCTCCGCTGCATAGGGCGAAACTGTTGTGAGCTGATCGGTGCGCGCCTGGCCCACCGTAACCAGGATGTTGGTGTTGGCCGGGTCGACCGACTGCTGATAAGGCGTCAGGAACGGCCCCGACTGCAGCACAGTAACCCCGGCAAGCTGCCAGCCACCCACCAGCGCATTCAAAGCCCCTCCGCCGTTGAGCCACTGTTGGCCGCGGCCAAACGGCAAGCTGTACTCATAGGTCGCCATGAAGCGGTGGCGCCGATCATAAACCACGTTGCCGTAATCGAGTCTTGGATGAAAGCGATCGGTCAGGTAGCTGCCGCCGGCCACCGCATAAGCGCTCGGAGTTGCGCCGCCCGCATCCGACAGATCGCGCGTGAACGTATAGCTCGCGTCGAATGTGATTGCCTTACCGCTGTGCCGCGACACTTCTACGGTCCCGCTGCCGTAGTTGCTGATGTCTGCATTCTCTACGCTCTGAATAATGCTCCAGCACGGATACGGCCGGTGATCTGACACCAGCGTGCCTCCATCGGAAATGCACGCGTTCACCGCCGGCGCTGTCGGGCTCGTGTTCGAGTATCCATAAGAATTCGCCGGAACCTGGTTCAGGTCAACCATCGTCTCCAGGTCGCTGCCATGACTTGCTGCATACGAGAGTCGCATGCCGATGCTGTGCGTCAAATCCTGCTCCACAGTCACATTCCACTGTTGCACGTAGGGGTCAACGTAGTGAATCGGGAACGCGTAGTAGAATCCTGCCGTTCCTGTTGAGCTTCCCGCCGAAGAGTTAAAGGGATTTGTGAAGCTGACCAGCGGCGTTACACCATCGGCTGCATAAGCGTTGTTGTAGTTGGCTACATAGCTTGCGTCTACCGCCCATCCGGCCACCAGCGAGAAGCCCAGCGGCGTCTCAATAAAACGCCCCCAGCCCCCGCGAACAACCGTTTTGTCGTTGCCGTAGGGGCGCCACGCGAATCCCAGCCGCGGGCCAAAGTCAGTGAGCTTGGTGAAGCGCAGGCCTGATGGAATTCCCGCCTGGCCGGCAGTCATCGTGGGTGTGGGAGAAATTGCCGAGACCAGCGCCGACGACTCGGCCGTTTCAGCCTGCGTATTTGGCACCACAATCGCCCCGGTCACCGGCCCCAGCGGCGATGAGCCGGTATAGTTGGGCTCGAATGTCGCCTGGTTTTGATGCGTGTCGCTCACCGTCGGGTGCAGTTCGTAACGCATGCCTAGGTTCAAAGTAAGATTCGGCGTCACCTTCCAGTCATCCTGCGCAAAACCCGCGTAGGAGTAACCAAGGCCATTCATCGCGGGGTTGTTGACCGTGCTGACCTCCGTGTAATCCGGGTATCCAAGCAGGAATGCCGTGTACGGGTCGCCAATCGTCGTCCCTACCTGTGAGGAGCTGTCGAACACATACCACCCGGAGCGGTAATTGCCGTAGACGTTGTCGTCGTGATCGCTGAGTCGCTTCACATCGACGCCGAATTTGAACGTGTGCCCGCCCGGTGACCAGGTAACATTGTCGAGCACCTGAATGATCTGCCCGCGCTGTGTGCCCGGATTGCCTGCCCCAGTCGACATGAATCCGTTGATCAACACCTGCGGAGCTTCGGACCACTGAGTATCTGGCTGCGGAACGGAGAATCCTGTCTGCGAGAGAATGTCAGAGGTGGAGTAGTACTGAGTCTCCGAGGTGTGCTGCGCATTGTATCCGCCGCGAAACTCGTTCAACACCCGCGGAGTGATGACGAAATTGTGCGCGAACGTGAGCCCCTCGTCGATCTCAGGAGTGTTGTATGCACCCTGCAGCGGACTGCCGGCCTCGGCACAGTAAGTAAAAACGCAGGTGGCCGAAGGCGCGGTCAGGATCTGGCGGTTCTTGTAAGAGAAGCGCGCGAACACCGTCTGGCGGCCGGTCAGCGTGCGGTCAATGCGAATGTCGCCCTGATTCGACGAAATTGGCGAGGGAAAATTGATCTCGTAATTGTTCGCGTACGAGTCTGGGTCGCCAAAGTTCGGGGCCGGGAAAAGGTACTGGATGACGTTGGCGGCAATGGAAGATATGGGCACATTCGCGGGGTTGATCTCGGTAACGCCGTCAGGTTCGTAGATGGCGCTCACGCCCTGGTCGTTGAGGTAACTGGTCAGATTGCCCTTGCGCATGTCGTTTGAAGGAACGCTCAAGACAATCGGCGTCTGACGTGGCAATCGCAGCCCTTCGTAGCTCGCAAAAAAGAACGTGCTGTCGGGCTTGGTAATCATGCGCGGAATGCGCAGCGGTCCCCCCAACGTTCCGCCAAAATCGTTCATGATGATGCGCGGCTTTGATAGAGCGAACGGGTTGTTGGCATTGAAGACGGTATTCTCGTCGTTCTCGAAGACGCCGCCGTGGTAGTGAATCGTTCCCGCTTTCGAAACGGTTGTGATATCGGCAACCCCTGAGAATTCCGCATTGTTGTTCGACTCTGAAACCCGAATCTCTTCAATCGAGTTGAACGAAGGAAACATCTCGTTCACCGGCCCAGAGTACTCGACTCCTACCGACGAGATTCCGTCGATGGTCACGCTCAGTAGCGCGGGCGTCGTTCCCAGCACGTCCAGGTCGCCGCTGTCGTCGGTCTGCACGCCGGCTTCGGTGGTGAGCGTGGAAATGGGGCTTGTAGAGCCGGTAGAGCGCGAGTAAATGGCAACTGGCAGGTTAACCAGCTCATCACCCTGTTTGGTCTCGGCCAGGTTTGACACGTCGGTTGTCACTACCGGGATGGCGTCCTCGACAACCACAACCGTCTGGCTGGCTGATCCGGGCTTCAGCTCGGCATCAATGCGGCGGGTCTCGCGCGCGGTCAGTTCGATCGGCGGCAATGATTCGGTTTCAAAGCCAGCGGCTGAAAACGTAAGCTGGTAAGAGCCTACGTCCACATTCTTGAAGGCGTAGTTACCCTCCGCGTCCGTGATCGCTGAGTGCTTGGCGGTTGTGCCGGTATTGACGAGTGTCACCTCGGCGCCCTGCACCACCGCGCCGGTCTGGTCGCGCACAATGCCCAGGATGTCGCCGAATGTGGACTGCGCGTGAACCTGCACCGCAAATAACGCTGCCAGTGCCACGCTCAGCAGGAACCACCACGCCAATCGCCCTGTTGGCCGCATCGAGCGGGAGAAACCTTCCATCGCCACCCTCTCTCACCTGAATTCTTCTTTGGAAAGCAACGTCTGGTTTGGAGTGAATCAAGGAAAATCAATTCATAATTTACAGCTTTTTCACGATCCCGGGCGCGGATTCTTAGAGGAAAATTGGTATGAATTCCGGGCACACTCCGTATAAAGTAGCGCGGATTTGTCCCATACTCAAAGCTGAGCTGATTTACGCCCGCTTCTCGGCCGCCTCTTCGTACACCTGCGCATATTGCCGGGCCGGGCCGGCCCACGAGTAGTCTTTCTCCATTCCATTCCGCATCAGGGTCTTCCACGCCTCCCGATTCTGGAAGGCAGCAATGGCTCGATCGATCTCCGCGAGCAGATCGCGCGGATTGTAGCCCGCAAATTTGAAGCCTGTGCCGGTTCCCTTCGCTTCATCCCACTCTTCAATTGTGTCGTCGAGTCCACCTGTCGCGCGCACCACCGGCACCGTGCCGTACTTGAGCGAGTACATCTGGTTCAAGCCGCTGGGCTCGTAGTGCGAAGGCATCAGGAAGATGTCCGCCCCGGCCTCGATCTTGTGGGCAAGCGCATCGTCGTACTTGATGAGCGCCGCAACCGAGCCGCGATGCCGGAATGCCCAGTCGCGGAAAAGGTTCTCATAATATGGCTCGCCGGTGCCGAGCGCCGTCACCACGACATTGCGCGCCGCGAGATCTTCGGCAATATGGGCGACCATGTCGAAGCCCTTTTGCGTAGCCAGGCGCGAAACAATGCCGATGATCGGCGTGGTCGCAGCCAC
>JASHVU010000639.1 GCA_030044455.1 Acidobacteriaceae bacterium
GTTCCTGACCGAGAAACCTTTCTGATCGCGGGCTCCTGTTATGGTTAGGATGCGAGCCCGGGACGCTTAAGCAGCCAGCCCTTCATCTCATCTGAAATCCTGGTGAATTCCTTCAGATGGAAGACCGGGCGCGGCGGCTCTCCGTATAAAGAGTCGCCCTTAGAAATCCTATCGGCGTCCGCTCGCACCACCAGCGCATCGGCCAATAACATCGCGCCCCAAAATGAAGACTTTGGCGGCGCATAGGTCGCATCTGGGCGCCCGTCCACCAGCAGGCGCGCTGTTGCTTCCACAAATTCACTCACGCGATTCGACTCAAAGATCAGGTTTGCTCCGCGTCCAATGAGCGGCCAGAACTCATCGAGAGCTCGAGCGAGGTCTCGCTGCACCGGAACAGTGAGTAGAAATGCCCGCCCGGCGCCTGCGGCAAGGTATCGCGCCGTGTCGGTCTCCGGCCCGGAAGATTTCTCCTCATAGATTGGCGGCAGCCCTGCGTGCGCTTCGCTCGTGATCTTGACCGCGGTCCAGCGAAACTCATCGAGCGCCGCGATCAGTCCGCAAACCAGCGTGGTCTTGCCCACGCCTTTCGCGCTGCCGCCAACAACAATGATGGCCATTTAATGGGTCCGGGTTCGATTAGAACCCGGAGTCCTCTCCGCCCGGACCCATGTCGGTTTTGGCCAGTTTTGCCAGCGCTGCCTGTTCGCGCAGAACCTGCCTCAGCGGCCGGGCCGGAGTGCCATACAGCACCTCGCCCCCGCTGTCACTCTTCACGGTCTTGCCATTGAAGACGCCGGCCTGGCCGCCGAGCACCACTCCCGGACCGATGTGGGCGTGGTCGCCGATCCCCACCTGCCCGGCAAGGATTGCACCTTTGCCCACCGTGGACGAGCCGGAGATGCCGGTCAGCGCGACAATCACCACATCCTCACCGATGTCGCAGTTGTGGCCGATGTGCACCAGATTGTCGATCTTCGCGCCCCGCCGGATGCGAGTCTCGGCCAGCGCTCCGCGGTCGATGGTGGTGTTGGCGCCGATCTCCACGTCATCCTCAATCACCAGCTTTCCCTGCTGCGGGAACTGGGTGTATTCACCGGTGAGCGGATCGCGCACATAGCCAAAACCGTCGGCGCCCAGCACTGCGCCAGCATGAATAATGACGCGATCGCCTACGGTTGTGCCGGGATAAAGCACTGCGCGTGGAAAGATGCGGCAGTAGGAGCCGATAGTTACGCCTACGCCCACAATCGCTCCCGAGCCCACCCGCGTCGTACTGCCGATACTTGCGTTGTCGCCAATCACAGCGTGCGGAGAGATGGTAACGTTGGAGCCGAACTTGACCTGCTTGCCTATTACCGCGCTGGGATGAACACCGAGCGCCAACGGCGGGTTGATCAGCAGCTTGGCCGCGCGCGAGAACCAAAGTCGCGGCTCGTTGTACTCAATAATTTCAACACGCGAATTCTCTGACTCGTGCGGCGCCGCACCTAGATTGACGACCACCGCCGTAGCGGCACTTTTCAGTGCCGCCTGGACGGACAATTCGTCGGTAGCGAAGATCAAGTCGAATGTCGTGGCCTTATCAACCGACGCCACCGAGAGAATCTCGGTTTCTTCACTACCCTTGACCAGGCGACCGCCCAGTTTTTCTATTAATTCGCCGAGTATCATCGAATTACTCCTCGCCCGGGCTTTCCGCCTCGGATTCCGGCGCAACCTCAGGTTCTTTTCTTTGAGATCCGGGCTCTGCTCCATCAACAGACAACGCAGAAATGTGCCGCCAGGTCTGCGGGATGAGTATAAGAATAAACCACACGACTTGCGCTTTATTTCTTTGGCGGCTGCGGCGGGCAGCACCAGCACCGGCAACGGTTTTGCCGGGAAACGAAGATATTCAGTAGAGCCCGGGTTCGCCCGGCGGGCGCGTCTTCCAGCGGCGGTGGATCCAGAGCCACTGATCGGGGTAACGGCGAATCCAGGTTTCAATGGCGTCGTTACAAAGTTGGGTTCCGTTCAGGATGTCGTCGCCGGCCGAATCGGTTTGGGGAATCTCGATCTCGGGCCCGAAGTGCAGCACATACCGATTCTCGGCGCGCTCCCACACCATGAACCCGGGCAGGACCGCTGCGCCCGTCTTGCGCGCTACGTGGGCCAGGCCGGTTGCCGTGCAGGCCTCGATGCCAAAGAACTTTACGAAGGCCCCCTGGGGCGGAGTCATATTGGTGTCCATGAGGATTCCCACCGTCCCGCCTCGGTGCATCGCGGTGAGCAGGCCGCGCCCGAAGTTGTCCTTGGGCAGCACGTAGTTGCCGTGCAGGCAGCGGATGCGGTTCACGTAGGCGTCGAGTTTGCGATTGTCGAGACGCCTGATCACCATACCCATCGGATAACCCATCAGCGAGTGGTAAAAGCTGGAGAGTTCCCAGGCGCCCAGGTGCGCGGTAATCACCAGCACGCCCTTACCGCGCGCCTTGGCCGCCTGGTAATGTTCGAGGCCCTCGGTGCGCAACCAGTCCTGGGTGTTTTCGGGCGTATAACGGGTCATGCGGCAGAACTCAACCAGCTGCCAGCCCAAATGAATGTAGACCCGGCGCAATGTTTTCTTCTTCGTTTTGGAAGGAAGCGCGGGTAAAGCGAGCCTCAGATTGGTCTCTCCGACGCGACGGAGCCGGCCGAATAGCCAGTAAACTGCGAATGCGAGGCCGCCGGCCCACAGCCGGGCCAGAGGTCGCGGCAAGATCCCCAGCGCGCGCGCCACGGCCACAACCAGCCAGTACTCAATATTCTCCCGCATCGATGAGATCAACGTTCAGTTTAGTCCTTCGACGGGGGAGACTTTGACTTAGCTCTCAGCTACTAGCTGTCAGCTTTTGGCATTGTCGTGGTTGGTTGAGATTCGTAATTTCCCGGGTCCCGGAATCGGAACGCGGGGCACTCAGCTAAAAGCTGAGTGCTGAAAGCCGTCCTTTACCGGTTCTTGGCCTGCACAAAGTCATGGGCCACGTCGCGGACAAAGTCGACCGCGCCGGGAGGTACCGACACATTGCCGCGCAGAACATTTTGGAAATCTTCCGGAGCTCCGTAGTAGATCTGGGTGTCATCTCGGTTCTGGCTCACACTGGTGCCGTCGAGGTCGATACCGGCAAACAGCCCCTTGTTGCGGGAGTAGCTGAGCAGCTCAGCGTTCATCTTCCAGTCGGTTGAGGCCTCGCCGGCGCGACCCACCGGTCCAGCCGCTGCCGAGGCATCGCCGCCGATTTTGAATTTGTTCTTCAGCAGGTCCTGGAGGCCACGGTCATTGACCGCTACCAGGATGAGATCGGTGGACTGGCCGCCGATCTGGAAGCCGAACGAACCGCCCGCCATGCGGATGAAGACGGGCGCGCTCCATCCATGGCCGGTGCGGCAGGTTACCACGCCCTGCCCGTATTGCGCGCCGAAGACGAACGCGCCTTTCACCAGCCCGGGGACCACGGCAACGCAGGTTGCGGAGTGCAGAATGTCAAGGGGAATCGTACGATCCTGCGCCGCCATGATCTGGTCAAGAACCACCTTGGCTGAGTCGATTCGAGCCTGAAGATCGTCACGAGACGAAGCCGCGAACACCGGCGTGCTGAGCAGCGTACAAAGGCAAACAGCTAAAAATCCTTTTTTCATTTCGATATCCTTTCCGCTCCGGCTGGGGTGAAAGGCCGGAAGGGTGATTGCTTGTTAGATTCCGGCTTGCAGATGTTGGCGCGCATGCGCCAGCTGGCTTCTGCTGCCGGTCAAGAGAATCTGGCGGGGCTGGCCTGTACGCCATTCTTAAGACTCATGTTTGATTCAATCAAACTGGCCTTCATTCATTCCAACACGACGCACTGAAGTTCGGTCCACCAACCTCTTGTCAATTCGGATGCCTGCCGCGCTCCGTCTGTTGGTTTTCTCTCCACGCAAAATTCGGCCCGCCTCAGCCGGCGCACGCCCATGGGCGTTCGCCGGCACGGCTCCAGGCGCCAAATTCCCCCGCCAATCAGGGATCAGTTAAATATTTGGTGGGTAATCACTTACAGGGGCGATTGCGGACAGAAAAAAAGAGGAGTTCACAGGCCTCATGGAACCATGGCGCCTGGGAACTCCTTTCCCCAGATCTGCGTTGTTTCTGTAAACATCATTGTGGAAAACCAAAGAAATACACAAGAGTACTTAAGGCCAACGACATTAAGTAACCGCAAAGTTTACTATTCAGTTAACTGGCTTGCGCCTCTTGCCAAGTTCAGGTGCGGCAGCCTGGCTTTCGCGTGTGAGCAGTGACCGGTTGAGCGCCGACATGGAAAGCTTGATGCGGTTATTGGCTCCCGTCTTATGCAGCAGCCGGCCCACGTAGGCCTTCACCGTCCGCTCCTCGATTCCCAGTTCTGCGGCAATCTCGCGATTGGAACGGGCCAGCAGGATGAGTTCTAGTACCTGCTGTTCGCGGGCGGTAAGCAGGGGGTCGGGACCGATCAGGCTGGTGTCGGGAACGTTCAGCAGGCGGTCAATGAGCCGCGAGAGCAGTCGGCGCGGGGCCCAGATGGAGCCGGAAGTTACGACATTGACCGCCTGGCGCACCACCTCGGGGTCGGCAGTGGGGTCGAGATAGGCCCGGGCACCGGCCACAATCGAGCTCAGCACCAGTTCCTCGTCGCCTTGAGGTCCAATGACGATGAGACGCAGTTTGGGACGGAGCCCTCGGACCGATTCCAGCGCCTCAAGTCCGCCCAGAGAAGCATGCAGATCGATGACCAGATAACCCAGGCTCGGATCGGCCAGCAGCTCGGCCAATGTGCCCACAATGGGCAAAAGCTGGGGCTGCCCTTGCTCGGCCGGCAAGTCGAAGATGCTGGTAAGCCCAGCCAGTCGGATAGGCTCAACAGTCACCACTCCGATCCGGATCAGGTCGGATTTGGGATTCTTCGACATTTCCGCGCCCCCACGCAGGTGTTCAAAAGGGAGCAGCACCTGTACGGGGCAGATAAGAAACCTGCTTCCGTCACACGTATCCTGTCTTCCGCGCTTATCACAAAGCCGATCGGTTTCCGGCGCAAGGCTTCAGAGTTTGGGAAGAACAATCCCCTGCTGCTTTTGATACTTGCCCTTGCGATCTGCGTAACTTACTTCGCAGGTCTCGTCGGATTGGAAAAACAGAATCTGGCACAGCCCTTCGTTGGCATAAACCCGGGCCGGAAGCGGCGTGGTGTTCGAGATTTCAAGCGTCACGAACCCCTCCCATTCCGGTTCAAACGGCGTCACGTTCACAATAATGCCGCAACGCGCGTAGGTCGATTTGCCAACGCAGATGGTAAGAACATCTCTGGGGATACGAAAGTACTCTACTGAACGCGCCAATGCAAACGAATTGGGTGGAATGATGACCGACCCGGCCTGGACGCTGACGAAAGATCGTTCGTCGAAAGCTTTGGGGTCGATGATGGCGCTGTTCACATTCGTAAATATTTTGAATTCGTCAGACACCCGCAGATCGTAACCGTAAGAAGAGAGACCGTAAGAGATAACCCCGGCTGCCACCTGCTTTTCGCTGAAAGGCTCGATCATGCGGTGGTTGATTGCCTGTTCCCTGATCCAGCGGTCGCTCTTGATCGACATGCTTCTCCCGCGCGAGGGCGTGATTTCCCCCCGCCACACAGCGGTTCCCGGAGTTGCTATACTCCGGAGCCGGTTTAGTTAAGTTGTCCCTGCCCCGGGGACCCCGGCGGGTAATATTTACTTGCAGGGACGGGACTCCAAGAAGGGACGACCCTGAACAAATGCTGAATAGGGTACATCAATCGTAGAGGCCCTTGAAAGCCCCTGCGAATGTTCCAACTTGCTGATTCATCTTACGAAAGCGAAGATGAAATCACAACGGCACTTCGGTTGGGGGCCTGTGGAATAAACGGCCGGAACTGGAGCTGTTCCAAAATTCATGCGCGCTTACCCAAATCGTGAAAAAGCGACATTCGACGCGGCCAATGCTGCTCAGCCGCCCTGTTTCCGGAACGCGGCAATTCCAAAATCGCTGAAGCGGGGTTTTGCCATAAACGGCGTAATCGGCTCCGTGACTTGTTTGTGACTTCCACAATTGCGCGCAAAATCTGTAATATGACCGACGTAGGTCGTGGTAGAGTCAATACCAGTTCAGGCCAGACGGTTTCGGTGAATGGCCGAACGCGAGGTCACGAAAGCCAAACAGTAGCCGGCGCACGATTGCCTGGGGCAATACCTTGGCTGGTGTTCAGCTTCTGATGTTCAAGGCTTTCGACAGGTTTTACCGGTTTTTGAAAACGCAAGAGCGAGGAAACTCCATTGATCAAGCAGGACATCGTTCATCAAGTGATTGAGCGCACCGGCTTGCCGCGCACCAAGGCTGAAGCAGCGGTGGACACGGTCTTCGAAGGGCTGAAACAGGCGTTGGCTGCAGGAGAGCGCATTGAACTGCGCGGCTTTGGCGTGTTCAGCGTCCGCGCTCGCAAGACCGGCATCGGCCGCAATCCCCGCACCGGCACTGAGGTCAGCATCGCCCCGGGCAAGGCCGTGCGCTTCAAGCCGGGCAAAGAGCTCCATAGCCTGGAATCCTGAACCGCAACCGGTTCCGGCGCCGCATGCTTCTTCCCGGCACAGCTGCCGGGACCCCGATTCTTTCGCATATCCAGCGAAAGCCGGACTCTTTTGCCTTGGTGGCGGATTCTAAGCCGTTGTAGGAAATACCGTAGGGAGAAACCGGCGCCACAAAGTCAACGCGACCCCAAGGAGCGCGGACCCTGCACAACCGTGAGTGACTTTATACCTTTTCCTAAAACGCCGTAATCACAACTCCTGAATGGGTGCCCCGTTCGAGCTTCGCTTGAGCGGGGAAGGACCGAACTCTTGCACGAACCCGGGTGGCCGGAGCCTGTCCTCATAGCGGAGTCGGGGGATCCCCATTTTGTGACCTGGGATAGCTGAAACCTCAGAGCCATCCTTTGTTGCGCGCAATCCGGGCTGCTTCAATCCGGTTGGAAGCGCCCAGCTTGGAGATGGCCTCGGAGAGATAGTTGCGCACCGTCCCCTCTGAGAGTCGCAGCGAACGCGCCAGTTCAGCAGTCGTCTCACCTTCGCCGGCGCGGCGCAGAATCAACCGTTCTCGATCAGTGAGCGGATCTTTTTCCGCGCTCCATATCTCGGAGGCCAGTTGGGGATCGACGACGCGAGCCCCGCGGCTCACTTGCCGGACCGCGTCGGCGAGTTCCTCAGACGGACGGTCCTTGAGAAGATAGCCGCATGCTCCAGCTTCCAGCGCTCGCCGCAGATATCCCGGCCGCGCGAAGGTGGTTAGTATTAAAACGCGTGTCTCCGGATAAAGCTCTTTTACGCGCCCGGTCAGTTCGAGTCCGCTCATCATCGGCATCTCAATGTCGGTGACCAAAACGTGCGGCCGGTGCTTGGCCACGGCCTGCAGGGCCTGTTCTCCATTGGGGAAGGAACCCAGCACTTCAATGTCGGTTTCAATCGAGAGCAGCGCGGCAAGCGCTCCCCGCAACATGCTTTGGTCCTCGGCCAGCACTACGCGTATCTTTTGCGTCAAAGTTTGCGTTGATGATTTCATCAAGGCGTATCCGCCTCTCTTACAAATTGTGAAGCCGATTGTCCGGCAGACTCACTCTCCAGCGGCAACGTTAGTTCAAGGCATGTTCCTCCACGTGCCGAACCTGTAACCTCCATAGTCCCGGCCATGGATTGCAGCCGCTCCCGCATCCCTCTCAGGCCATTGCCCTCACGAATCTGCCCACCCAGCCCATTGTCCTCAATCGTGAGATAAATCGTCCTGCCCTTTTCGAGCAGCGCCACGTGGCAAACAGTTGCGTGAGCGTGGCGGACGATGTTGGTGACGGCCTCGCGCAGGGCCAGGCAAAACACGTTGGCCTGGCTGGACGAAAGATTGACCGGGGCGAGAGCCGTCTCCAGTTTCACGTCGGCGGATAACAGGCTTCTCCGGGCGCGAACGATCTCTGCGTCCAGTCCCTGGGCGCGGTAGCCGGACACGACTTCCCTCACCTCGGTGAGCGCGCTTCGAGCCGTCTGCTCTGCTTCCGCGATCTCGTTCCGGGCGCGGGCTATCTCGCGGTCGGAATCACGGTCTGGATTGTGGCTGAGCAGCCGTCTGGCCAGATCGAGCTTCACAGCAATAACGGTAAGGGTATGGCCAAGCAGGTCGTGCAGATCGCGTGCGATGCGCTCACGCTCGGCTTCCTGGGTCAGGCGTTCGATCTCAGAATTTGCGCGCTCCAGAAGACCATTGGTTCGCACCTGCTGGGCGAAGGCAAAGTTACCAAAGCCAAAGATCACGCAATAGAGGAGGACACTTTCGGCTATGCCAAACGGGTGGCCGAGGGTTCGAGTTTCCACCACGGCTGCGGCCATCATCGCAATCAACACCAGGAACAGAGTGCGCAAACGAGCGACGAAAAGACAAAGCACAGCGAAGGGGTACACGAGTATGACCCAGGCATCCTGATTGAGCGGGTAGTAGAGAAAAACGATAAGAAAGAACAACGCAAACGCCACCGTCTGCCGGCGTCCCGCAAGTTCCCCAACCAGAAAATAAAGAATGAGGAAAGCCGCGTAAAAGACTGCGAACTTCATCCACACCGCGAAGGATTGCCGATAGGCTGGCGTGAAAAAGAAGTATGCGGAATAAAGCAGCCCCGCCCAGCGCACGATCCAGCGGCCGCGGAGCAACACCCGCCTCGAATCGCTGATGGGAATACCCGAGGCTGCCGCGTTTCGCTCTGCTTCGTGTGACCGTGCTTCGCTCATACCTTCATCATCCCACCAGACAAACCGTCCCGGTACCCGGAGCTGTCATACGGAACTGATGACAAGTGTCATTGTGATGCCTGTCATCTGTCATCGATGACAGCTGCTACTGTTTTCAACCGGGCGGCTCAGCGCATTCTTCTCTTACGGTCAGGCTAGAGCGCAAAGCAAATCTCGAAGGCCGTGCCAAAGCGAATCAGGAGGCAGTACAGGACAATCATGAACCTCGAATCTTTATACAACGCACTAACGGCTCTATGGGGGATAGGAGAAATCCTCCTCATCGTGCTCACCCAAACGCGCCCGGCCGAGGGCAAAGTACAGGATCGCGGATCGCAGATCATTCTCCTGGCCGTCATTTTCATATCGCTCAACATCGACGGCTGGATGCACAGGTTTTTCGCGATCGATATGCCTGGGAGTTATAGCTGGCTGCGGACCGCGGCCCTTGGAATTCTGATTCTCGGCCTGGCAATTCGTGCCACAGCAATCTTCACGCTGGGCAAAGCCTTCAGCACCAACGTGGCTACGCGCGCCGGACAGGGATTAGAACGAAGCGGATTGTATAGTCTCGTCCGTCATCCCTCTTATCTGGGCCTGGAAGTGATTCTCCTGGCTTTTGCCGCTCACACACGCACATGGGCCTGTTTCGCTGTTGTGCTGGTTCCTTCGACGCTGGCTGTGCTGTATCGCATCCATGTTGAAGAGACAGCGCTGCGCCTGGCTTTTGGAGCCGATTACGAAGAATATAGCCGCAGCACAAAGCGGCTGATTCCGGGCATCTATTGAGTGCTTTTGCGTGGCGCAAAGCTCCGCTGACTTGCTGACCCGCCGACTTGCTACATCAGCCGCTGCGGATCCACATCCACGATCACGTTGCGGCGCGGAATTTCGGCCTTTTCAGCGTGGGCCATCAGGCCGCGCAGGATTGCGTTCAGCGCTTTTCGTGAGGCCGCTTTGAGAATGAGATGAAAGCGGTAAACGCCTTTGATGCGCGCGATCGGGGCGGTGCAGGGCCCCAGAACCCTTACCGCTCCGTCGCTCTGGTTTTGGACGAGATACTTACCCAGCTCCGCGGCCCACCCCGCCGCCTGTTCGAGTTTTGGCGAGCGCACCAGCACGTTGGCCAGCGCGCCGAAGGGCGGATAGTGCATCCAGCGCCGGTACTTGAGCTCGCGCTCGGCAAAGCCGGCATAGTCATTCGCAGTGGCCGCCAGAATCGCGTAGTGATCGGGATAATAGGTCTGCACCACCACTCGTCCCGGCAGCTCGCCGCGGCCGGCGCGGCCGCTCACCTGCGAGATGAGCTGGAAGACGCGTTCCGCCGCGCGAAAATCGGGCATGGAGAGCGCGTGATCGCAGCCCACCACTCCCACCAGCGTGACGCCGTGAATGTCGTGCCCTTTGGCGATCATCTGCGTGCCCACCAGCAGGTTGATTTCGCCCGAGTGCAGGCGGGCCAGCAGCCGCTCCAGATCATACCGGCCGCGCACCGTATCGCGGTCCATGCGGCCGATGCGAGCACCCGGAAAAATCTCCTGCAACCGCTCTTCGCCCTGTTGCGAGCCGGCGCCGAGGTAGTACAAATGCTCGCTCTCGCACTTCGGGCAACGTGCCGGCACGGTGCGCTTGAATCCGCAGTAGTGGCACTCCAGGCGCTGCCCCGCGCGGGCAATGCTGTCTTCGTCTGAGGGCTTGTGGTGCGTGAGCGCAATCGCGCAGTTCTGGCAATCGAGCTTTTCGCCGCAGGCACGGCAAATCACGGCGAAGGAGTAGCCGCGGCGGTTGAGCAGCACCAGCACCTGCTCGCCGCGCTCCAGAGCTGTTTTGGTTTGCTCAATCAGGGCGCGCGAGAACAACTGCTCCTGGCCCGTCTGCTGGAATTCGGTTCGCATATCCACCAGCTCGACCTCGGGCAGCGCGCGATTCATCACGCGTTCGTGCAGGTCGATGCGCGTGTACTTGCCCTGCGCCGCATTGTGCCAGCTCTCCAGCGACGGAGTTGCCGAACCCAGCACCGCGACTGCACCGGCACTTTTTGCGCGCATCACCGCAACGTCGCGCGCGTTATATCGCGGAGTCTCCTCCTGTTTGTAGCTCTGATCGTGTTCCTCGTC
>JASHVU010000640.1 GCA_030044455.1 Acidobacteriaceae bacterium
AACATGACTGCTCAGAATGGAAGATAGCAAAAATCCGGCTCGTCCGTTCTCTCTTTCTTGTTCCCTCGTTTTCTTGCTCCCTCGTTTTCTTGCTCCCTCGTCCCTGCCTCAATCAAACACCACTGTTTTGTTGCCGTAGCAGAGGATGCGCCGGTCGAGGTGCCAGCGAACGGCGCGCGAGAGCACCATGCGCTCGAGGTCGCGGCCGCGGGCGACGAGATCTTCCACCTGGTCGCGGTGCGAGATGCGGGCCACATCCTGCTCGATGATGGGTCCGTCGTCG
Source organism: Acidobacteriaceae bacterium (assembly GCA_030044455.1). Lineage (GTDB taxonomy): Bacteria > Acidobacteriota > Terriglobia > Terriglobales > Acidobacteriaceae > Telmatobacter. The sequence goes on from JASHVU010000640.1 coordinate 284, forward strand.
AGCACCTCGGTGACGTAGTGGCTGGTAGCTCCGATCAGCTTGACACCGCGGGCGTGCGCGGCGTGGTAAGGGCGTGCGCCGGTAAATGCGGGCAGGAACGAGTGGTGCACATTGATGATGGCCGCCGGGTAGCGGGCGACGAAGTTGGGCGAAAGAATCTGCATGTAACGGGCGAGGACGACCAGTTCGATGCGGTTCTCGTGGAGCAGTTCAAGCTGGCGCGCTTCGACTTCGGAGGTGTTGGAAGCGATGACCGGCGTGTGCTCAAAAGGAATTCCGTAGAAGGCGGCGACGTTGACGACCTCGCGGTGGTTCGAAACGATGAGAGGAATCTCGCAATGAAGTTCGCCGGTGCGCCAGCGGTGCAGCAGGTCGGCAATGCAGTGCAGGTACTGCGAGCAGAAGAGTGCCACTCTCGGCCGGTGCGCGCTCGAATCGAGGTTCCAGCGCATGTTGAGCTCGGCAGCAAGTGGCGCGAAGGTGGCGCGAAATGCTTCGAGATTGAAGCCGCCGGTCTCGGACTCGCTGATCTCGCCTCCATTCTCATCCAAAGAGCCTCCGTCTGAAAGACCGAACTCGACGCGCATGAAGAAGAGGCCCTGTTCGTGGTCCTGGTGCTGATCGGCGTGCAGGATGTTGGCGCCGTGCTGGTAAAGCAGGCCGGAAAAACGGGCCACAAGGCCCTTGCGGTCCGGGCAGTCGATCAAAAGAACAGCGGAGTCTTTCATGCTTACTTCAGATTAACGCCCTGCGAGCCGCGGCCTCTTGAACGAGCGGGGTTGCACGCGAAGAAAAATGCCGGGGCGGGTCAGGCCCCGGCTTGGAATCCTTCGACTCGAAATCTACACAAGTGAAGGACAGTTTGCGCGTGCAACGCAAAAAACCTTGGGTGAGGACCAGCGTCAAGCGGGTCCGCGTAAAACAAGCCGGCGGCGCGGGCACCGTCGAAATGAACCGTTGCGTGAAGGGCCTTGGCCGGCGCGGAACGCACGACACAACTGGTCGCCGGAGGCATTGGCTCTATCGCCGGCGGCTTTAAACGGCGGCCCTGCCCCGCTGGCCGTTGCGGGCAACGGGCTGAGCTGCCGGCCCGCTCAGCTGGCCGCGTAAACTGCCGGCCAGATCGGCGACGACGCGCAGCCTTTCGGCCACCTGCTGAGGCAGATTGCCGCCATTGAGGGCGAGCTCGGAGTTGAGCAGCAGACCGGCCACGGTGGATTTGAGCTCGGCTTCGATGGCCGCCGAAGCGGCGCGGCGGGCGAGCAACTGCTCGCGCTCGCGGCGGTGCAGCGCCGAGCGGATCTCGCGCACCAGACGAGCCGCGCCCGCCAGGGCAAAGTTGATCTGCACAGGAATGGCAAGGCCGGCCTGCTCGCAAATGGCGTCGGCCGCAGCCGGGTCGCACTCGGCCAAAGTCTCGTCGATCACTATGGCCTGAAACTCGCCGCGGCGCAGCACGCCGAGCGCGCTCCTGCGGCCTTCGACCACTTCCACTTCCGTTCCCAGTTGCGCGCCCACCGCATTCGCGCAATTGCGCGCGCCTTCCACTCCGGTCACCATTAGTATGCTCATTGTGTTGCTCCTCAATCCCGTGATTCCTGGTTCGTGGTTCGTTCTCAGCTCTTAGCTCTTAGCCGTTTGCCAGTAGCTTTTAGCCGGTAGCAAGAGAGTCGTGGCTATTGGCGTTTCGGTCTGGACGCCGACAAACGGTTGGCTGAGTTCGGAAGGCCCGCAGCGGCAACCCTGAAGCTAAGAGCTAGTAGCCAACAGCTAGGAGCTGCTTCACTCGTCCTGCATCGGGTCGGAGATGCCATACTCTTTGAGCTTGCGGTAAAGCGTGGTCTTGCCAATCCCAAGCAGGCGCGCGGCCTGCAGTTTGTCGCCGCTGAGAGCGCGAATGGCACCAAGGATTGCCTCGCGCTCGAGATCGGCGAGAGGCTTGACGGCCACGCTGTTGGCCAGCTGCTCGCCGTTGGCCCCGGCACCGCCATTGCGGGCGTCGGCATTCTGTTCCCGGCCGAATTCGAGTCCCCGATTCTGCAGCTGCGTGGGCAGGTCGCCCAAGTGCAGCACCGGGCCGGAGGAGAGAGCGCAGGCGCGCTCCACACTGTTTTCAAGCTCGCGAACGTTACCCGGCCAGTCGTAGCACATCATGGTGTGCAGGGCTTCGTCGGAAAGGGTGAACTTGGCGCCATGGTCGCGGCTGATGCGGTCAAGAAAGTGAGCCGCAAGCAGCGGAATGTCTTCGCGCCGATCGCGCAGCGCGGGCAGCCGCAGGTTGACTACGTTGAGGCGGTAAAAGAGGTCCTTGCGGAAGGTGCCCTTTTCGACCATTCCCGCCAGGTCGCGGTTGGTGGCGGCCACAATCCGCGCCTTAATCGGAATGCGGTGTAAAGCTCCGACCGGCCGGACCTCTTTCTCCTGCAGGGCGCGGAGCAACTTGGCCTGCAGATCGAGTGAGAGTTCGCCAATCTCGTCGAGGAATACCGTTCCCCCTTCGGCCGAGACGAGCAGACCATCCTTGGAGTGATTGGCGCCGGTGAAGGCTCCTTTCACGTAGCCGAAGAGCTCGCTTTCGATGAGGGTGGGCACCAGCGACCCGCAGTCGACGGGCAGAAAGGGCTTTTGGGCGTTAGGACCGAAGGCGTGAATGGTGCGGGCCACGAGCTCTTTGCCGGTGCCGCTTTCACCCAGAACCAGGACCGGATGCGAGCTCTGCGCGACTTTGGAGAGAATGCGGTAGAGCTTCTCCATCTCAGGCGAGCGGCCGATCATGGAGCCCAGTCCCTCGGAGAGGCGCAGGCGCTCGCGCAGCGCGCGACTCTCAGTATCGGCATGGTGACTGCGGGCGGCGCGGTCAAGAACAGCAGAGAGCTCGTCGACGGCAAAAGGCTTGGTGAGGTAGTCCGACGCGCCGCATCGCATGGCCTCCACCGCGGCGTTCACCGAACCCGAAGCAGTCATGGCAATCACCGAGGTGTCGGGATGGAGCAGTTTGACCTCAGAGACGAGATCGACGCCGCTTGAGGAGCCGTAGGGCAGGTTGACGAGCAGGATGTCGGCCGCCTTGCCGCGCAGCTGCACCCGCGCCTGCCCCATATCGCCGATGCTCTCGACGGCATAGCCGAGGCTCGATGCAATCTCGGCGCAGGCCGAGCGAACTGCAGGATCGGCGTCGACCACCAGCAGGTACAGCCGCGGCCCCGGCTCGGCGACTTGTGGGATCAACTCCATGGAGCGAGTATTGAAGACTGTTGTGAGCATTGTATTCGCCTCGCAAGCGTTAGAAAAAGGTTGAAGATCACTGTCGTTGCGGAGTGGCAGGGCCGCCCGCGGAAAAACGTAGGCGCAATGTGAGCGCCCTCAAACAACAGGCAACTCAATCAGGAAGCGCGCGCCTCCGCCGGGCCGGTTCGAGACGTTAATCCGGCCGCAGGCCGACTCGATGATGGAGCGGGTAATGGCCAAGCCGAGGCCGCGATGAAAGGCTGACCAGTTGTCGCCGGGGCGGGCTGCAGCATGCGTGGTAAAGCCGCAATCGAAGACCTTGTCAAGGAGATCGGGCGAGAGGCCCGGACCGTTGTCTTCAAAGGCCAGCAGCAGGCGGACTGGAGTCCCGACCGGGGAGGCCGATCCGAAAGGGCCGATCTCTGTCAGGCTGATATGGATGCGCCCGCCCGAAGGCATGGCATCGGCTGCATTCCTGACCAGGTTGACCAGGATGCGGGTAAGATCTTCGGTTGTGAGCCGGATACCGCGAGCGCCGCCCTCGGCGTCAACGGTAACCGCAATGCCGGGACCGGCAAGGGCCGCGAGCAGGTTGCGGTTGGCCAGCAGTTCTGCAGCCAGGTTCGTGATGGGAGTTGCGGCAAACTCATCGTCGCAACGAACGTAGACGGACCGTTGCCGGGTGTGACGGTCGGTGGGCAGGGCGACGAGGGCCGAGGTCTCCCTCGGAGCCGCGAATGGCCAGGGCGCGGCCGGAAGACCAGGCTGGGCCCCTTTCGTCGCCTCGGAATCGCGCTCGCTCTGGGCAGCGAGTTTTGAGACCAGGCGGCGGCCGGCAGCCGTAACTAGACGCAGTTCGTTGCGGTAGTGAGCGAAGGGTGGGGCCAGAACGCCGGGTTCGTCAAGAAGGTCGCAGTAAAGATCGAGGGCCGTGATCAGGTTGCGGGCATCGTGAGCCAGGGCGGCAATGGTGTCGCTTCCCACCCCTTCTCTCGGTTCCTGATGATGCGGGAAGGCTGCTGCTTCCAGATTCGGCGATTCAATGAGCATGGCGTCGTTCATGGCTTTTCCCTTTCAAGGCAGGGGTCAGTGATCAGTGGTAAGTGGTCAGCGATCAGTGGTCCCTGTTCACTGTCCCTTGTTCCTTATTCCCATATTCCCTTATTCACTCGTTCTCTATTCCCTGTTTCACGTTCCCCGTTTCAATGTGAAACTGTTCTGTTTCTATACACGTCGTGTGCCAAACTCGGACAGTTTGGATAAGCCATTGATAGGAAGCGTGTTAATAAGGTTCGCGGCGTAGACTCCTGCCACGGAAAAGCGGAGGTAAGTTCCGGAATGGAACTCCTTCAAGAAGGTGTTCAGGGACGAAACTGTTTGTTGTGAAAGAGATAGACGTTGATTCCCGGAAGGGGACGAATTCCGAAGACGTTCCCATTGTGAAAAAGGGTGAGAGGGCCCATGTGGCCGAACCCACCGAACCTGCCTGCTATCTTAGAATTCCTTTATGCAAGCCACATTTTTTCGCCCCGGCGGCAGAGAAGCTTCCCAGCTTCGGCCACTGACCCTTACTCCCGGATACGTACAAACCGCTGAAGGCGCAGTGATGGTGGCGCTGGGCAATACACGGGTGCTCTGCTGCGCTACCGTGGAGCAGGGGGTGCCGGGGTGGCTGCGCAACTCTGGCCGCGGCTGGGTGACGGCCGAGTACTCCATGCTGCCGCGCTCGACGGTGACGCGCACACCGCGGGAGAGCGAGCGGGGCAAGATCGGCGGGCGGACGCATGAGATTCAGCGACTGATCGGACGGAGCTTACGCTCTATTGTGGACATGAACGCGCTGGGTGAACGGACGGTCATCCTCGACTGCGATGTGATCCAGGCCGATGGCGGTACGCGCACCGCGGCCATTACCGGCGCGGCGGTGGCGTTGCGCCTCGCGCTCGACGCACTGGTCAAGGCCGGGACGCTGAAGGCCTCTCCGATGAAGCGGCTGGTAGCCGCGACATCAGTGGGTATCGTCGGCGGCACGGCACTGCTCGACCTCTGCTATGAAGAGGATTCGCAGGCCGAAGTGGATATGAACGTCGTGATGACCGAGGATGGCGGCCTAATCGAAACCCAGGCGACCGCGGAGAAAGGTTCGTATTCGCGCGCTGACCTCAATGGGCTCATCGATCTGGCAGAGGCCGGCTTGAAGGAGATCTTTGCGGCGCAGAAGGCCGTGCTGGCTCCCTGAGCGCCGTCCGGAAGGGGCGCCCCGCAAAGGGCTTTTGCATCGGATTAAGCCGCCCTTACTCTGAAACCACCGGCAACTCCACGGCGCTCTCCTCGCCCGGCGCGTGATAAACGCGCTGCGTGGTCTTCTTGTAGTCTTCTGGTTTGGCCCAGAAGATATTCTCGACAAACGTCTGCGGGTTGCGGTCGTAGAGCGGAAACCAGCTTGACTGCACCTGCACCATGATGCGATGACCGGGCAGGAAGACGTGGTCCGTGGGTGGCAGATTGAAACGATAGGTGAGAGGCTTGCTCGGTTCGATGGCCTTGGGTGTCGAGAAGCTCTCGCGATAGCGGCCGCGGAAGATGTCCATGGCGACTGCAAGCTGATAGCCGCCCATCTCGGGATGGTCGGCTACCTGGTCAGGGTAAACGTCGATGAGCTTGACCACCCAGTCGGAGTCGGTGCCGCTCGTCGATGCCACCAGGTTCGCGACCGGCTGGCCAAGAATGTGAACCGGCGCGGTGAGCACATCGGTGGTGTATGTGAGTACGTCGGTACGGCCCGAAGCCTGGCGCTGGTCATCGGCCAGCCATTGCGGCCAGGTCAAGGGCAATACGTATCCGATGGGCTGGGAGGGTCGCGCACGATAAGGAACGGGATGGGCGGGGTCGGAGATGTACTCGTCAAATGATTCGAGCTTGGGGTCCGACCCTGCACCTTGGTTCAGCGCGGCTCCTGGCGGTTCCCATCCCAGCTTGAATCCCGGTTCGAGATAGAGCGGCTTCTTCGCCGGGGCCACCGGCCATGCGTTCATCGTCTGCCAGCGGTTCACACCGGTCTCAAACGCGGTCACCGGAGCGACCTGGGCCGCGCTCACCGCGGCCGGCGCATCGTCTTTCAGATATCGCGCTAAAAAAGGCCGCAACACGTTTTGCCGGAACCAGGTTCCGGTATCGGAACCGAAACGGATGGCCCCCAATGAATCTGCATCTTCGATTTCCTGGCCGTGGTGCCAGGGTCCGAGCACCAGAAAGACCTTGTCGTTGTCTTTATCGAGCGGCTTCACGGCCTTGTACACCGCGACTGCACCGTAGATGTCCTCCTGATCCCACAAGCTATGGACCAGCATGAAGGGAACCTTGATTCCCTCCTGCCTGAAGTCCTCGGCCAGAACTTTGTCCATCGCCTGTTCGCTCCAGAAGGAGTCGTAACCTGGATGCTCCAGAATCCTGCGCCAGAAGCCCACCTGTTCAAGACCGTGCTCGCGTCCGTATTCTCCCGCCGAGCCAGCCGACATGTATTCGTCGTAGTCGTCGTAGTGCGAGGTCCACCATTTGGTTTTGGCGTCGTTGGCG
>JASHVU010000062.1 GCA_030044455.1 Acidobacteriaceae bacterium
GACTCAACCGTCCCATTGGTCCCGATCGTCACATTGATCACGACCGCCCCTGTGACGCGTGCAGCCTTTGCGATGGGAGGATAAACCGGATCGGCGCGGTGGTCGACTTGCTGCAGTAAGGTCGGCTCATCTACGGAGAGCGCGTTTTGCGAGCGTCCTGCTGCTGAAAGAGCAACGCAGACAAGAATCGCCATCCAACCCCTATGAATGCACATCGAAATCACCTCGACGAGCGTCTTACTTAATTACTCCCCGCTCGCTCTGCTCAATAAACTTCACCACCGTCGCCACATCCTCGCCTTCAATTTGGCGCATCTTCTCGAGAGCCTGGGTGGTGTTCAGCTTGCTCACCAGCAGCAGCCGGAACGCCTTCTTGAGCATCTCGATGCGCTCCGGCGAAAATCCGCGCCGTTCGAGGCCTACCGTATTGATGCCGAATGCCTTGTTTTCACGCCGCGCCGAGGTCTTCGAAAACGGCAGCACGTCCTGGGTCACAATCGTTCCGCCGCCCACAAACGAATATGCACCCACAATGCAATGCTGATGCACCGGACAAAACGCACCCAGCGTCACATGATCTTCGACCGTTACGTGGCCGGCCAGTGTTGCGTTGTTGGCCAGGATGCAGTGGCTGCCCACCTGGCTGTCGTGCCCGATATGCACGTAACACATCAACAGGTTGCCCGAGCCCACCTGGGTCACCCCGCCCCCGCCCACCGTTCCGCGGCTGATGGTCACGCACTCGCGAATCGAGTTTCCGTCGCCGATGATTGTTTCGGTCGGCTCGCCCTTGTATTTCAAATCCTGCGGCGGCACGCCAATTGAAGTAAAGGGAAAGATAGTGTTCCCCGCGCCGACCCTGGTGCGCCCATCAACCACCACATGCGAGATAAGGTTGCACTCTTCGCCCAGCACCACTTCAGGCCCAATCGTGCAAAACGGACCCACCGTGCACGATTCCGGAACCACGGCGCCCGTCGCAACAATGGCGCTTGGATGAATGCTCACTGAGCTCCCGCCCCGTTTGCCGTCACGTCAACCGCCGTAGCCTCGGCCGGCTCGTCGCCGTGCGCTTTCTGCTCCTGTTCGCGAGTGACCACAGCACAAGTCAGCGTGGCCTCGCAGGCCAGCTTTCCGTCAACCAGTGCGCGGCCGGATATCCGCCCCGCCCGAGACCGGAACGCCAGCACTTCGACCTCAATGCGCAGCTGGTCGCCTGGCGTCACCGGCTTGCGGAACTTGGCCCGCTCGATGCCCGTGAAAACCACCAGTTTCTTATGGCGGTCGGGCATCTCGGCCATCATGATCATGCCGCCGGCCTGGGCCATCGCCTCAATCACCAGCACGCCCGGCATAATGGGGAAGCCCGGAAAATGTCCCTGGAAAAACGGCTCGTTGATGGTCACGTTTTTGATTGCCACCAGCCGCTTGGTGGGCACAAATTCCACCACCCTGTCAATCAACAGAAACGGATAACGATGGGGCAGGAAATCCAGGATCTCCTGGATGGAAAAGGTCATGCTTCAGCTCCAGACAAGCGCGCAAACGGAGCCGTTTCACGCTCCCAAGGATTATAAATAAGGCGACAGTGGACAGTGGACGGTGAACACGTGCGAGCCAGTGGCCGATAGCCCGTAGCCAGTAGTGCGTGGCCTTCGGCCCCGTGGTTCAGGCTGCAAGCTATGAGCAAATGGCTTCTTCTATTTGCCACTGGCTCGTTGTCCGCCTACTTCACTTTCTTGATCCTTGCCGTCGCCGCGTCCACGTCCCAGAAATCGGCCGGCAGCGTCTCGTTGTATTTCGCCCCGGTCACAAAATACTGTCGCACCATGTCGCCGTTCTTGAAGCGCGTAATCGTAAACGCCGTGGGGAACCCGTCGATAGTGTGGTAATCGTCGTACTCCTCGGCGTCGGTGTTCTTGTCGTGGTAGAGCGGATCGCGCCACTGGAACTCGCGCCTGAGAGGCAGATGCGTCGACACGTCCATGAAAATGGTCACTGCCTCGTTCTGAGGCGAGATCACCGTCACCTGCACCGCGTCGCGCCTTTCCACCATGTGCGGACCTTCGTAAACCAGAATCGTGTTCGGATCCTTCAACCACTCCTTCACCACCGTCTCAATCGAGTGGTCGCGCCGCCGCAGGTAGTCGTCAAGCAATTCCTTGTCCATCGCTTTCTTGCCGCGGTAAGTCACCTCCCACCCCTCGCGCCCGATATAGAACTCCACCACGTCGCGATGCTTGGTTACTTCGATGCGGTCGCGATCGGGCCACTGGTGATACTCGAAGGTCAGCGTAGTCCCCAGGTCGGGGTTGCCCTGAAAGAACGCGGCTACGTGGCCTTCGATCTCTTTGTTCTTCATATCGAGCCACGCCTGCCCTCCCATGGCCTGCACCATTGCATCCAGAGCCTCGCGCGCCTGATGTGCATTCTTCGCCGCCTCGTCATTGGCCTGCTGGGTTACCGTCTGCGCCTGCGCAAACGCCCCCGCCGGCAAAGCTGCCATCGCCAGCCCCGCCAATACCGCCAGAATCCTCTTCGTGCTCCTCACCTGCATTCACACCTCAATGCATTAGACGCAAACCCGCTCGCGGCCCTCAGTCCCTCAGTCCCTTAGTCCCTCAGTCCCATTACCCCACCAACACCGCCCCGCCATTCACATTTAATATCTCGCCGCTGATAAACCCGGCCAGCGGTGTGCACAAAAACAACACCGGCCCGGCAATCTCGCGCGGAGTAGCCACTCGCCCCACAGGAATACCTGCGCCGATCTTCGGCCCCAGCACGGCATCGGCCAGCGTCGCCGCCGACATATCGGTGTGCACCCACCCCGGAGCGACGCAGTTCAC
>JASHVU010000641.1 GCA_030044455.1 Acidobacteriaceae bacterium
AACCCGCTGTTGTCGCAAAGGGTCTGATTGACTTTTTGAAGCTGTGGTCCTCTGGCGTAGGTAGGGTCGAACTCGTTCGGCCACCAATGAGCACCTATTGCAACGTAGTTGTAGTCGTGAGCCAGACACGCATAGTCGCCGCCGCTGCTGGGAACGCCAGCTCCACCCGCTCCGCACCAGTTGTTGCCGTGTCCATTGATCCAATCTTTTTGTAGATTTCCTACGCCATTGGGCCCAAACGACGGTCCCTGGGAGACCGCCCAGCCAATCAATCCGTATAAGGTAGCCCCATTTTGAAGCTGCCCCGTCACTGAGCCAATCGAGGCACTCGAACCGTCATAGAAGCAATTCCCCTGGCAGGCTTGCTGGAAATAGGGTATCGTCTCGCCCGCAGTTATCGAAAAGTAACTGAGATCTTGCGGTGGCCCGCCTGGCGCAGTCCCCTGATAGAAGTTGACATTCTTGCTATCGATTGACGCACCATTCCAAGTATCGCTGTTCTTTTCATAATGCTGCCAGCTCTTATACGTTGTACCCTCTTCCCAATTGCCGCCAGAGTCTTTGCATTCACCTGAACTGCTGTGATGGTCGATAGATTCAACCTTGTCTCCAGCGTCGTTGTAGTACACGCAATCCAAGCCGGTCGGGTCTGTATAGCGCAACGGGTTGTTTGCAGCGTAGACGTACAGGTTCCATGTTTGAGGGTAGCTCGGATTCACTGCCGAAAACACCGCAGGATCCGGGCTCAAAAACCTCCCCATCGAACTCGCATAGTATCTCGCCCCGAAATAGTCATTGCCGGATTCTGCGTCCCGTTCTTTGCCGGAAGAAATAGCCAGATAGGCGAACGCTTCGCTGAAAAGACAAACATCGGGCAGCGTCGTAGTTGTATGCAGCGCTCGAATTGCGGCCTGCCTTGGCATCGTAGCGATATCCGTGTCCCCAAAGGCGAGGAACCGTGGGCACCCGGGTCTACGGTATCTGCTTCATGGGCAGTTCCATCACCGGTGTGCGCTTGTCGCCGTTTACCGCGTAGGCCCATAGGCCGTGAAAGTTGGCGCGGATGCCGGGTTCGGTCTTCAGAAACGAGCTGAGCACAGCAGTCGCCTCAGTACGCAGGGCTGCCGGATCGGTTACGCCCGTCGATTGGTAGGCGACGGCCAGGTCGGGCTCGCGCAGCGACGCGTCCAGCGACACGCCTACGATCTTCCAGGTCCGGTCTCCGTCGGGGATGGAGAGCGGCAGGGCTTTGCGAGGATCGGGCGTAATCTGCGCCTGCTCCTGCTCGAGCTTTTCCAGATTCGGAGACGACATGAAATCGACAGGCAGCAGCAGATAGTGAGCCGCATCGTACATGTACCACGCGCTCCACGGGTCAGCAGCCGCGAGATCGCGGCCGCGCTTCCAGTACCACACGCCGTCATGGCCGTCCAGCGCGCCGGGACGCAGCGTGAGCCCTGCCATCATCCACGAAGAACTCGACTGGTCCCAGGCCAGAATCAGGCCCAACTGTCCAGCCAGCGGCGCACCCACTGCATCTGCCAGAACCACGGCGTAGCGACCCGGCGGCAACTGCCGCATCAGAATGGTCACGGTGAGCGAGCCGCTCGCATTGGAGCAGAAAAACTGCGCGTCGGCCGGGGCCTGCTGCGTACTCGCGTCCAGCAGAAAGACCTCGCGGACAGTAATTTGACCGCCTTGCAGAAGTGCCTGCCCCTGGTCCACAGTCGCGCTGATCGAGTCCCACGCAGAAGCTTCCGCGGGATAAAGCGCAGCCTTGAGTCCGGTCAGGTCCTGGCCGGCTATGGCAGCCGAAATTCGAGTTCCCGCCGTCGCAATTGCCTCGCGATCCGCAGCCGAAAGCTCAGCCTGCATGGTGCAACTAACAGCAAATCCCTCCGCCGAAGCACTGATTAAGGCGGCCGCAGCCAAAACCTTCAACCAAGAGCGCATAGTTCGCGGTATCCTCTCAACGAGCTTTCTTAATTCTCTGGCTCAGGCAAAAGTGAAAAACGTTCTCCGCTTATCTTTGACGCCTGTTTCGAGCGTCGGTGGGTCACTGCTAGTCTAGTACACAGCGGCGGCATCGAATTCCGGACGAACTGAAGGGCGATTCGGGGGGCGCGCGGGGAGGTTCCATATGCAATCGGGCTCGAATTCGCGCGGTTGCTCCCGGCGACGGAGATTCGTCGAGATGGCTAACTTAGCGACGGCCGTGGTTCTGTTTGCCTTAGCGGCCCCGGGCACATTGCTCGATGCCCAAAAGACGTTTCCCGTGACAAGTCAACCCAGCCCACAGCTCCCGCAGCCGGTGCAAAATCCGGCTCTGACTCAATCCGCAAACACCGCCAAGCCATCTCCGTCGACACCTGCGCCCGTTGCGGCCGAAACACCTCAGCCCGAGCCGCCCAAGCCTGACTGGCCGGTGAATGACAAGCCCGTACCCGCCAAGGTCACCTGGGATACTCACGGGCTGACTGTTGAAGCCAATAACTCCAGCCTCGATGAGATTCTGAAAGAAGTAGCCGTCGCGACCGGCGCCAGATTGGAAGGTAGAGTAGGCGATGACCGGGTATTCGGGTCCTATGGCCCGGGATCGGCCCGCGACGTGATTACGCAGTTGTTGGATGGAACCGCCTACAACGTTTTGATGGCCGGCGACCAAGGTGAAGGTACCCCGCGGGAGATCGTGCTCAGCAATCGCCCGACGGGACCTGCTCCGGTCAACAGCGGGCAGAACAATAGCGAAGAGGATGTTGAATACGAACAGCCGCAGCAACCCATTCCCGGAATTCCACCCGTACGCAACGCCTTTGGGTCACCCGGAATGCCGCCAGAGCAAAATCAACAGATGATGGAAGAGCGCCGGGCGGAGATTCAGCAGCGCCAAGAGGAGATGCGACAGCAACAGATGGAGCAACAACAACAGCAGCAGCAAAACCCGCCCCAGTAAATGCCCTTGTCTCAACGCAGTGTGGCCGGGATTTGCTTTCAGACCGGAATTGCACCTGGCAATCGCGGCAAGACAAACGCAAAGCCTGCGGTTTTGAAAGGATTTGACGCCGGGGAAGGCATTTACAGCGTTCCGGCGGGTTCCGGCTGATTCGCCTCGATGGGTACCGCAGGTTGCGGGCGCAAGATAGCGAAGCCGACGCGCAGAATTCCGTATGCTGACAGAATCCCAAAGACCATCGAGCCAACGGTCGCGCATGCCAGCATCGCCAGATTCAACAAGTTCTGCATCATCTCTGCCTACGAGTGAACTGCGTTTCGAATATCATCGGCACTGTTTATTGGATGCAAGCCCCAGCTTGCCGCCTTTGCGATTGTCGCAGAGGCGCGAATGTTTGTTCTCACGTTGACCACGATTTCTATTGCCAAATAGAATACCCCCAGGAAGTTGCAACCATGTGAATGGTCTGTTGCAACTCCCGGCTATCCATCCGTCCACATCTCACCCCGGCCATGGCGATTACTCACATCTCGGTGCGTGGCGCGCGCCAGCATAATCTGCGCGACATCAGTGTGCGCATCCCGCGCAACACATTCACCGTCGTCACCGGTCTCTCTGGCTCCGGTAAGAGTTCGCTGGCCTTCGACACCATCTATGCCGAGGGCCAGCGGCGCTACGTGGAGACGCTTTCAGCTTACGCGCGGCAGTTCCTCGACCAGATCGAGCGCCCGGACGTGGATTCCATTGAAGGCCTCAGTCCGGCCATATCAATTGAACAAAAGACTACCAGCCGAAGTCCCCGGTCGACTGTGGGGACGATCACTGAGATCTACGACTATCTGCGGCTGCTCTACGCCTCGGTCGGCACTCCGCACTGCCCCAACTGCGGCCGCCCCATTGCCCGCCAGACGGCCGATCAGATCGTTCAGCGAATCCTGGAGCTGGGGCGTGGCGAGCGTGTCACGATCATGGCTCCGGTGGTGCGCGGCCGAAAGGGCGAGTTTAAAGATCTGCTCGATGAGCTTGATCAGCAAGGGTTTCGCGCTCGTGTCGACGGGGAGATTCGCGACCTCTCCGAGCCCGTTCTTCTCGATCGCCGCAAGAACCACGCCATAGAAGCGATCATCGATCGCATCCTGATAAAGAGTGTTGACGCAATCGAACCGGCGTCCGCAGGGTCGAAGCCCTCCACTGAGAAGCGTCTGGAACAAGCCGTGGGCAAGGCCCTCCAACTGGCCAACGGCCTGGTGCTGGTTGCATCGAGCAGCGGCTCAGGCGGCCCGACGGAACAATTGTTTTCGTCCTCGATGGCATGCCCCGATTGCGGTCTCGACGTGCCGAAGCTGGAGCCTCGCAGTTTCAGCTTCAACTCCGCGTTCGGGGCCTGTCCAGAGTGTCATGGACTCGGCTCGCTTTATGACTTTGACCCCGCCAAGGTCATCAGCGACTGGTCGAAGCCGTTGCTCGATGGGGGCCTTGGCCCGGGCTCGGCCTCTCAGTACCTGCTCAAGCTGATCCATCTCGCGGCTGACCGCTACGGCATCAATCTCAAGACTCCTTTTGAAGAACTACCGGCGAAGCAACAGCACATCCTGGTTTACGGCCCGCCCAAGGGCGAGGCGCCGCGAACGGGTTTCCACGGCATTCTTGCCTACCTGCGTGACAACGTCGAAGAAGCCCGCAGCGACGGCTATCGCGAGTACATGATGAGCTTTATGTCGGCCACGCCGTGTTCGGTGTGCCGCGGCAAGCGTCTGCGCCCCGAGTCGCTGGCCGTCAAGGTTGGCGAGCTATCGATTGCCGACTTTACTGCTCTGCCCCTCAATCGCGCACTGTCGGCAGCCATCAATCTCCAGTTCACTTCGCGCGAGGCGCTGGTTGCCGACCGCATCCGCCGCGAGATCGTAGAACGGCTTGAGTTTCTCTGCGCGGTGGGGCTCAATTACCTTTCGCTCAACCGCAATGCCGCCACGCTTTCAGGAGGCGAAGGCCAGCGCATCCGTCTCGCCACGCAGATTGGCTCGCGGCTGCGCGGCGTGCTTTATGTTCTCGATGAGCCTTCAATAGGCCTGCATCAGCGCGACAACAATCGGCTGATTGAAGCGCTCGAGAAGCTTCGCGATCTTGGTAACACGGTGTTGGTTGTGGAGCACGACGAAGAGACCATTCGCCACGCCGACTACGTTCTCGATCTCGGCCCGGGCGCCGGCCGTCTGGGTGGGCACGTTGTTGCCGAGGGCACACCGCAGCAGATCATGGCCACGCCGGGCTCACTCACCGGCCGGTATCTCTCAGGGCAGGCCACGATGCTGCAACGCGCCAAACCGCGCAAACTCACCGGCAAGTGGCTCACGATTGAAGGCGCCCGCGAGCACAATCTGCAGGACGTCAACATCCGCGTTCCGCTCGGCGTAATGACCGTTGTCACTGGAGTGAGCGGCAGCGGGAAGAGCACTCTGGTAAACGACATTCTTTACCGCTCACTGGCCAAGACCATTTACGGTTCACGCGAGGAGCCCGGGGCTCACGATTCTCTGGCCGGCGCGGAGCAGATTGATAAAGTTGTTCGCATCGATCAGTCGCCCATTGGCCGCACGCCGCGCTCCAATCCGGCCACCTATACGGGCGTCTTTTCGCCGATCCGCGACTTGTTTGCCAT
>JASHVU010000642.1 GCA_030044455.1 Acidobacteriaceae bacterium
GCACGATATCGATTGCATCCTTGATGCGGCGCGCACTTCCGGCGCCGTGGCCCTCATCACTACTGAGAAAGATCGCGTCCGGCTCCTGCCGCTTTTGTCTTCGATTCCTGCGAGCCTGCCGCTCGAAACCGCCGGCCTGCGCATCGAGATTGAAGACGAGGATGCGGCCGTCGAATGGCTCTTGAGGCTTCTGCCGCTTGTGAGGCCGCTGCCTTGCTGATGCCCCTCACACCTTGAGGAATATCTTCTTGCGGTAGAGCAGCCACACCGGTATAAAGCACACCAGCGCGTACGACACCGAGAAGGCGAATGCGCCCCATCCATGCACCGGAATCCACTCGACCACTTTCAGGTTCCAGTACCAGATGGGGTCGATAGCTCTGCCAAGGTAGTTAATCTTGATGTGTGTCAGGTCAACCAGGCCGCCCAGCAGCTCACTGACCATATAGGCAGCAATCGCATTCGACCCGAAGACCATGCACGGCCAGGTCAGGGCCTTGCCTGCGCCCGCCTTGCCCCAGCCGCGCACCTCAACCGCCCAGTAGATGAGCGCAAAGGCAACCAGCGACCATCCGGCCGCGGCCAGCACGTACGAACTCGTCCACATCTTCTTGTTGAGCGGGAACCAGATTGACCAGAAGAACCCTGCCGCCAGGCAAAATGCGGCCCCTGCTGCCAGTCCAGTGGCTTTCTGCTTAACACTCTTTGGTCCACGCAGCCACAAACCTGTCAACAGCCCCAGCAGAGCCGTGCCGATTGCGGGTATATCGCTCAACAGCCCCTCGGGATCCCGGACATTGTGGAATCGAGCCGCGTTGTTCGGGTCCCAGTCTTCATAGAGATGCCCAGGCATCAGCTTC
The DNA here is from genome assembly GCA_030044455.1 of Acidobacteriaceae bacterium. GTDB lineage: Bacteria > Acidobacteriota > Terriglobia > Terriglobales > Acidobacteriaceae > Telmatobacter. The sequence goes on from JASHVU010000642.1 coordinate 861, forward strand.
TGGTCGACCGAGTTCACAATGTTGTAATCCTTGTCGAGGAAGGGAATGTCTTTGCCGGGCATGCCCGCGCCCGGCACCGGAACCCAACTGACGAGGGCCCAATAGCCGGCCAGCACCACGGCCAGCAGCGCCACCTTCGTCCACACCCGCCGGTCGAAGAGGTAGAACAGCTCAACAATCAGGTAGCAGATCGCGATCCTCTGCAACACTCCGTAAAACCGCATGTGCGCGAGATGAAAGTACGGGAAGTTGTTGACCACAAGCCCGAACAAAATCAGGATCACCGTGCGCCGCACCGTGTGTCCGGCGAGCTTCGTCGTCGTCTCGCCCCGCGCCAATCGCGCCTGTACTGAGAACACAATCGACACGCCCACCACGAACAGGAACGTGGGAAAAACCAGGTCGGTGGCCGTCATGCCGTTCCATGCGGCATGGTGCATCTGGGCCCAGGCTCCGTCGCCGCCGTTGTTGTTCACCATGATCATGAATGCGATGGTGACGCCGCGCAAAATGTCAAGCGAGAGAAGCCGCTGCGATTGTTTTTTTGTTCCTTTGCCCGCCCGCTCCTCCGGAGAAGCCATCGTGATCACTGTGGAATTAGCCATTCAATTCTCCGTTCCCGCACCTAAGAACGTTGCACATTACCCTACTCGCTTCGGCCCCTGCTTCGCCAATCGTTTTTTGCGCACGCAGTCAAACACAAGCCTTTCGTTCAACGGCCGACCCTCAATCGGCAGCCGTGCCATCGCGGGTTCCGGATCTAAGCCCGGGCGATTGCGATCGGATGACTCGGCTGGTAAAGGCCGACCTGGCCCCCGCCGGGAAGCTGGATCATCGTAATCGACCCCCATCTTTCCTTGTGCACTTCGGAGCACCGGACGCCCTTTGCCCCCAGCGCTGCGATCTCGGCATTCAAGTCGTCGCACATCAGGTAGAGTTCGTGGCGGCCGTTGTCCTCGGCGGGGTGAACCGCAACTTCTGCCGGCGGCAGCGCAAAGATCAGCCACCCGTGGCCCGCGTCGACATCCGCAAATCCGAGCACATCACGCAGAAACTCGCGATCGGCCTCCGCGTTATTGCTGTACACCACAACGTGCGCGCCAAAGATCATGGATTTCGTCCTCCCATCCGTCAGCTTGCCACAGAACAGCGGCCTGCGCTTGCGAATTCAGCCGGCCGGTCCTGTTTCCCGCTTACACCGCTGCCCCCACGCTGATAAACTCCCCCTTCAGGCAAATCGCAACCAACTCGGCTTGCGCTTAAATGGAGGCTATCCGTGCCCGAATTCCAGCCATTTGTTTCACCCAGCGAGAAACCTGCGGAGTTCACCCTCCGTGCCATTGTCCTGGGTTGCATCTTCGGTCTAATCTTCGGCGCCGTTACCGTCTACGTGGGTCTGCGCGCCGGACTCACCGTGGCAGCGTCTATTCCCATCGCGGTGCTCTCCATCAGCATTCTTCGCGTGCTGGGGCGCGCCTCGATCCTCGAGAACAACATCGTCCAAACCACCGGCAATGCCGGCCAGTCGATCGCATCAGGCGTCATTTTCACGCTGCCGGCGCTGGTATTTCTGGGCTTCGATCTCGAATACTCGCGCATCTTCATGCTCGCGCTCATCGGCGGCTGGCTCGGCGTTCTGTTCATGATCCCGCTGCGCCGCCAGCTTATTGTGCAGGAACATGGTGTACTGCCGTACCCTGAAGGCACAGCTTGCGCCGACGTTCTCATCGCCGGAGAAAAGGGCGGCGGGCTGGCCAGCCGCGTGTTTCTCGGCCTCGGCCTGGGTGGGCTCTACACCTTCCTGCAAAACCAGTTTCTTTTGAGGGCATGGCCGGCTTCGCCAGAGTATCAACCCGACTTCGGCCCGCAGCACATCCTCAAGGGATCGAGCATCAACGCTGACGCCACTTCGGAGTATCTCGGCGTCGGCTACATCATCGGCTCGCGTGTGTCCGGCATCATTTTTGCCGGAGGCGTGCTCTCATGGCTCGTCATCATGCCGCTCATCTATTTCTTCGGCAAGGCGCTACCCGGCCCCGTATACCCCGGGCAGTTGCCCATCGAACAAATGGGCCCCTTCGATCTGTGGGCCACCTATATTAAGCCCATGGGCGCGGGCGCCGTTGCTGCTGCAGGCGTCATCACGCTCATCAAGACCATTCCCACCATCTGGAATGCGCTCACCGCCGGCCTGAAGACCATGCGCCCCGGCGCCGCCGCCGCGCAGGCCAAACCCATTCGCACTGAGGACGACCTCTCCATGTCGGTCGTGCTCATCGGCTCGCTGCTGATCGTGGTCTGCATGTTCATCTTTCTCGAATTCAGGCCCGTCCCCGGCGCATTCGTGGGCTGGGCCGCAAATCTCGCCGCCTCGCTTCTGGTCGTTGTCTTCGGTTTTCTTTTCGTCACCGTTAGCTCGCGCATCGTCGGACTGGTCGGCTCGTCCGCCAGCCCCGTCTCCGGCATGACCATCGCTACGCTCATGGCCACGGCCGCGGTCTTCCTGCTGCAGGGCTGGACCGCTCCCGCCTTTGGCGCCCTCGCCATCACCATCGGTGGCGTAGTCTGTATTGCCGCATCCAACTCGGGCGACACCTCGCAAGATCTCAAGACCGGCTACATTGTCGGCTCCACACCCCGCCTGCAGCAGCTTGCGCTCATCGTCGGTGTCGTTGTCTCCACGCTTGTGATTGGCTTTACGCTCAACCTGATGAATGTCGGCCTGCAGGAGTTCCACGCAGCCTCACAGCCGTGGGATATAAACGCGACGCACTCCGGCGTCTCCATTCAGAGCGACGCCAAGGGTTTGCCCAACGAGATTCCCGTCATTGGCCCCGACGGCAAAACCACGACCACCCACCAGAAGTCCGAGTACCTGGTGCTCAATGCCATTGGTTCAACTGAGCTGCAGGACGGCAAGTATCTCTATGACCCTTCAACTCACCGCATTGAGGTTCATTGGATTCAGGGCATCGGCTCGGCCAATGCACCCGCGCCCCAGGCCCGCCTCATGGCTACCGTCATCAACGGCATCCTCAGCCGTAAGCTGCCCTGGGGACTGGTGCTGATTGGCGTTTCTCTCGTCATCGCTGTCGAGCTGCTCGGCATCCGCTCTCTGCCCTTTGCCGTGGGAGCGTACTTACCCATCGGCACCACCTTGCCTATCTTCTGCGGGGGCCTGGTGCGCTGGTTCGTCGATGCGGCCTCAAAGCGTGCCGGCGAGAAGAGCGAGAACGAAGACATTTCGCCCGGTTCGCTCTTTGCCTCAGGACTCATCGCCGCCGGAGGCATCGCCGGACTGATCGGTGTCGGACTCAAAGCCGTCGAAGCCACCTACTACAACAATCGCGACCTGCTCAACCTGCCCCACACCTTCCTCGACAATAATTACGTCTCGGTGCTGGCCTTCGCTTTGCTGGCGTACTCGTTGTATCACTTTGCGAGGAAGCCGCTGAAGAAGTGAAGGGTGCGCTAACCGCACAATCCCCTCGGCCTGCACTTAGAAGAGTGCGCTCTTAATTCCTGTAAGGAGAGGCTGGATGCCTGGCAGGCTAACCCCAATCAGAGCCATCCCGGCCACTGCAAGGGTCTTCCGCCTCTCCAAGAGGCGCATATCCACAAGGAAGTAGATCATCCGAGCGACCGGGGACCAGACTAACTGGTTTAGAAGGACGATCAGCAGAAAACCAAGAAGAAGGGCAGCAATAACGCCAAGAAACAGATTTGTTAGGGTGCAAACAGCGTACAACCAGAAGCCCTCGAACCCAATGCATTGGGATAGACCAACCACGAGCTTCTCAAATGAACCCTCGGAAATGACAACGAGCAATGCAGGAGCGGCAAAGAGGGCCCCGACGATCAGGACCAGGCAAGCGGTCGCTACGATATATGAGTTCCCGGTGTGAGCGGCCGCCCACCGAAGGAGTCGCCGGACGACTATGCTAAATGCAATGTCGCTCACAATTCCGATCGGTAGAATGAATAAGAGCAACACGGCATTCTGGTGCGGGTTGATTTCAGCCCAACCACGAAATCCTAGCCAAGCTCTTACGCAGAACGTCAACGACGCTGTACCGATTAAGATCGCGGTCCACATATTCCAAGTAACAGAGCG
>JASHVU010000643.1 GCA_030044455.1 Acidobacteriaceae bacterium
GTAGACATCCTTCGTTTCCTTCTTCCTGCTTTGATTTTTTCATCCCGGGCGCGGTTGGCGCAACGCGGGATGCTGGGGCTTTGGCGTTTGCGGCCGGACGCGCGGGGCGCGTCGTGACGCAGATGCCAAAGCCGGATTATGGCTGAAGCCTGTTACGGCACGAGTAAACTCGTGCCCTGACACACGGTTTGCCGGGCTTAAAGGCCTCAGCAGTCCCATTCTCGATCCCCCGGCCTGAAGGCCGGGGCTTTTACCGTCGTGCCGCTCGAGCGGCACCCGAGGTGAATCTCGACACAGAAAAAGCGTGGCGCCGAAGGGGCCACGCTTTTTCTCAAAAAACGGAGCGGCAAATCGGGCTACAACGGCGAAACCATGTGCCGCAAATCTAATAACCGCTTTCGGCGGCCTCGGCTTCGTCGAGGGCGGCGACAATGGCGGGCGCCTTGCGGATGCCGCCACCGAGCGCGGCCTCGAGGTCGACTTCGGCTTCGGGCTCGCCTTCGGGCGGAGTAGCACCTTCAGCGGGCGGCTCGCCTTCGGCAACCGCCTGAATGTCGCTGGTCACGCCCGCGGCTTCGATCTGTTTGTCGCCCATGGCGGCAACGCCTTCGGCGACCGAGTCGGCGATCTTCGAGGTGAAGAGGCGGATGGCGCGCAGGGCGTCATCGTTGCCGGGGATCACGTAGTCGACCACGGTGGGGTCGCAGTTGGTATCCACGACGGCGACGACAGGGATGCCGAGTTTGCGGGCTTCCTTGACAGCAATGGCCTCGTTGTTGGAGTCGACGACGAAGATGGCGTCCGGAAGACGCTTCATGTTCTTGATGCCGGCGAGGTTGGCCTGAAGGTGCTTGCGCTCGCGCTCGAGGCGGATGACTTCCTTCTTGGTCAGCAGGTCGTAACGGCCATCGGTAGCCATGTCATCGAGTTCCTGAAGGCGCTTCACCGATTTCTGCACGGTCACCCAGTTGGTGAGCAGGCCGCCCAGCCAGCGCTGGTTGATGTATGGCATGCTGGCGCGCGTGGCTTCTTCCGCAACGGCATCTTGGGCCTGGCGCTTGGTGCCGACGAAGAGAATCGTCTTGCCGCTTGCGCAAAGGTCCGTGACGAACTTGGATGCGTCCTTGAAGAGCTTCAGCGTCTTCTGCAGGTCGATGATGTAGATCCCGTTGCGCTCGCCGAAGATGTATTCCTTCATCTTGGGATTCCAGCGCTTGGTCTGATGCCCGAAGTGAACACCCGCTTCGAGCAGCTCCTTCATTGTGATCGTGGCCAATGGGCCTCCTTCGTGGATTGCATCCGGGTGGTCGATGCCTGCCCATCCCAACGGGTAAGACCTGCCGTCGGGAACCCTGGGTCGCGCCCGGATTGAACCCGCTTATGCGGGAGATTGAACAACAGTGATCAGTTGTCAGTGATCAGTCAGTCTGTGCCGCGGCCGCTTTCCCGCTGAACACTGACCCCTGCTCACTGACCACTGCAAGCGCCTAGCGCTTGCTGAACTGGAACCTCTTACGTGCGCCCTTTTGCCCGTACTTCTTGCGTTCTTTCTGACGCGCGTCGCGGGTGAGCAGACCTTCGCCCTTGAGCATCTTGCGCAGCTCGGGGTTGAACTCGACCAGGGCACGCGCAACGCCCATCTTCACGGCATCGGCCTGCGCGGCAACGCCGCCGCCGGTCACCGTGGTGACAACATCAAAACTGGGTGCCAGCTCGGCCACTACCAGCGTCCGCTTGGCCGACACGCGCTGCTGCTCGGTGACGAAGTACTCGTCAAATGCTTTGCCGTTGACCTTCCACTCGCCCGTGCCGGGACGCAGGAAGACGCGAGCGATCGCGCTCTTGCGCCGCCCCGTCCCGTAATACTGCACCAGATCTGCCATTTTTCCTCTTAGCTCTTACGCAATCTTCAATTCCACCGGCTGCTGGGCCGCGTGGGGGTGCTTGTCTCCGCGATAGACCTTCAGCTTGGAGCCCATCTGGCGCCCCATCTTGGTCTTGGGCAGCATGCCCTTGATCGCTTCTTCAAGAATCTTTTCCGGGCGGCGGTTCACGAGGCGCGTAAACGACTCCTCGCGCAGGCCGCCGGGAAAGCCGGTGTATCGCCGGTACAGCTTGTTCTGGCTCTTGAGGCCCGTGAGGCGAACCTTCTCAGCGTTGATGACGATCACGAAGTCGCCCACATCGATGTACGGAACGTACTGGGGATTGAGCTTGCCGCTCAGCACACTTGCGGCCCGGGTGGCCAGCCGGCCCAGGGTTTGGCCGTTGGCATCCACCACATACCATTTGCGGCTGACATCTTTGCCGCTGGGAACAAAGGTCGACATCTTTCTTCTGCCCTCTCAAAAACCAGCTATCAGCTCTTAGCTTTTAGCCTTTCGTTCTCTCCTGCCGCGGTCGCTGCTTCAGGAACTCGACTCTGCCGCGCAAGCAGGAAAACGCTGAAAGCTAACAGCCAAAAGCCCGCGCAAACCATTGCTGCCCACGCAAAACGCGCGGGCCTTAAACTCTACCCACTGCCAAACAAACCTGTTCGGGTGAGGATTGCGGGGGGCGGGCTCATCCTGAGCCGGGGTGGCGCCGGGAAAAATATAAAAACCGGCCGCCGGGTGCCTGTTTCCAGCAATTCCCAGCAGGGAAACTGCCAGCCGAGTCCGCTCTTACTGCATTGTCCTTTCAAGGTTTAAACCCTAAAAGGAGCCATCGCCCAGACCCCAGGCGCAACACCGCGCAAGGTCTTCAGAATACTTGAATTTGGATTTAGAGTCAACGAAAAGCGAGCCGAAGCTGTGGAGCGGGCGGGGTCTGGGGGCCGGTTATTCAGGCTGCCGTTCGCGCCGCACGCGTGAGGTAGTCCAATCTCCTCTTCGCTCCCCCAGTTCAATTTCTCGGAGCACCCCCGCCTGGCGCTTCCTTGGGGGACTACTCAAACCAGTGTATTTCAAGCTGGCCTACTACCCTTCCGGCCCGCAAACTGACCAACCAGCCAAGGCCCGCTCATCGATGTTGAAGAGCTCCCGCTTTGCCGACTACTTCGCTGCCGGCGCGGACAAATCCGGCTTCTCCAGATCTTCCAGCTTGCGCTTCGATTCCGCGTCGTTCGGGTCCTTTTCAAGTGCTTTCTTGAAGTTTTGAATGGCCAAGTCCTTTTTACCGGCCTTGGCGTATGCTTCGCCCAGGCTCTGATAAACGCCGCCGGAGTCGGGATAGAGCTGCGCGTTCAGCTCGAGCACGTCAATCGACTCGGAAAGATGATCGCTCAACAGCAGTTCGTAACCCCAGGTGTCGATCGCGTCCTGATTCAGCTTGAAGCCGGAATCCTGCTTGTGGAAGTCAGCAAAGACATCCTTGATGTGGTCGAATCCGCGCTTGCCCACCTCTAACCGGAAATTGTCCCAGGTTTGAGGAGGGCCGCCAGCCGCGCGGAAATTGACCGTGAAGAAGTGCTGGGGCGCGCCGTTTTCAACCGGCGTCTTTTTGAGCCAGGCCATCGCCTCGGCATTGTGCTTCAGGTAAGCATTCAAAAAGTCGAGCGTGTAGCGGGCCATCCACGCATAGCCGGGAATACCTTCCTCGCGGCCATAGTCAGCTTTTTTTTCGGTATCGAAGTGTTTCCAGCTATTCTCATTGCGCTGGTACACCGAGCTGTATTCGATGTGGATCATGCCCAGCATGCGAACCGTGATCAGGTCGCCATGCGTCCACTCGTTCAGCACACTTGGCCCCTGATTCTGCGGACCATTCAAGTACTGGGCCTGGTCTTCCAATGTGAATTCACCTTGCGTGAAAAACAGCAGCGGAATCGTCATCCGCTCGGGATGGACGTCGCCATCCTTCACCAGTCCCGGGTAGTAGCGCATGCTGCCGTCCATTGCCACCAGCGCAGTGATGCGGCTGTCGTGCGCGGCGGCAAACAGGTTCGAGATGCCTCCCCAACTGAAGCCGGCCACGGCAACTTGCGACGGATCCACATTCGGCAGCTTCTGTGCGTAACCCACCA
>JASHVU010000644.1 GCA_030044455.1 Acidobacteriaceae bacterium
GTGACCTCGGCGTTGATTTTGCCGCGTTCACGAAAGATGGGTCGTATCGTCCTGAAGCCGAACTGCAGAAAAAAGGCGAAGATGCCGATGCCGGTGAAGACCGCAAGTGTGACGGGCGCGCTCTTATGGAGCAGATAGACAAAGGCCAGCGTAGCGGTGAGGATGCCGCCAAGAAATTCGACAAGGCCGGTGCCGACCAGGTTGCGCACACCTTCAACGTCGGTCATGATGCGAGCCACGAGTGTGCCTGTCCGATTCTCGTCGTAGTAAGCCACCGAGAGCAGGCCGACGTGGCGCTGAACCTGGCGCCGCATCTCCGCAATCAGTCGCTGGCCGGCCTTGGAGAGAAGCTGTGTGAGCGAGAATGATGTAATGGCCTGGATTACGGTGGCGACCAGCACAATGACGATGAGCTGGCCAAGCAGGCGCGGATGAGCATGAGCCGGGTTAAGAGCCTGGTCGAGAAGCGGCTTGCTCATGTAAGGCATCACCAGGCCAGCAACTCGATTGATGAGCATAAGCACCAAGCCAATGGCGATGAGGCCCTTGCGCGGGGCAACGAGGGCCCAGATTTCAGGGCCCATTTTTCTCAGGCTTGGTTTGCGCTTGGGCAGGTCGGATTGGCCGGCACGCGCACCGCGACCCTGCGGCGAGCGCTCAGCGCGCATGCCCATGCCCACTCCTCCGCCGCGCATTGTGGACACGCGCTATTCTGCCTTTCGCGCCTGGCGGGCGGCGATGAAGGAGCGCACGCACATGTTGACATAGATGAAGGTCAGAGCGGCCATGATGAGCTGGGCAGCGAGAGCTTTTTCGTCGACATCGATGCCAAGGGAACGAGAATGACCGTATTCGTGGATGGCGCTGCCGACCGCGCCCAGAAAGCCAAGCAGGCCGACGGTGACGTTGATGTGCATGTAGAGTTTACGGCGACTTTCAACGGAGCTTTTGGCGAGATATCCGAAAACAACCAAAGGTAGACCGAAGTAGATGGGAATGAGCGCAGTGGGATGCACGCTGCCGGTTCCCGAAAAGGCGACTATGCCCAGAATGATAAGAAGCGCCCCGAAAAAGATGCTAATCTTTGCCACGAGAGACCTCCGAACACAATTGCAAGGCAAGAATAACAGCCGCACACACCTTCTGGCCGTTGAGCGCACAAGCCGGCCAGCTTCGAAATCTTTCTAAGAGAGATGTTTCATCGGGAGTCCCAGGTTCAATTGTTTGGCGGGGCGGGACTGGCGTGTGTGTAAGCACTGTCAGGCACTCGCGACTCTTGACCGGTTCACTGGGTCGCAAGACTGCGCTCGGCTACCGCTGGATACGGGCCGAGCCGCCCTTCGCGAAGGCGCGGACCTGTTCGAGGGTGGCCATCGTGGTGTCGCCTGGGAAGGTCGTAAGCAGCGCGCCATGTGCCCATCCGAGCTTGAGCGATTCTTCAGGACTCTCGCCACTGAGCAGACCGTAGATGAAACCCGCCGCGAAGCCATCGCCGCCGCCAACGCGATCGATGACCTCGAGCTCGGCGGTGGGTGCGGAGTAGGTCTTGCCATCGACCCAGGTGACGGCGCTCCAGCTATGACGATTGGTGGAGTGAACCTCGCGGAGGGTAGTGGCGACGACTTTCGCCTGTGGGTGCTTCCTCGTAACCCGCTCGATCATTGCAAAGAAAACGGCCGGATCGAGCTTGGACTTGGCGTGGACATCAGGGCCGGGGATTCCGAGGCCCTTCTGGAGGTCCTCTTCGTTACCAATAAGGACGTCGACATTCTCGACGATGGTGCCGATGGTTTCAACGGCGTGATCGATGCCACCGGAGATCTTCCAGAGCTTTTCGCGGAAGTTGAGATCGAAGGAAGTGACGGCGCCGGCGGCCTTGGCGGCTTTCATCATCTCGGCGGCGAGGGGCGCAGTGGTGGGGCTGAGCGAGGCGAAGAGGCCTCCGCAGTGAACCCAGCGGACGCCCTTGGAAAAGATGGCCTTCCAGTCAAAGTCGCCGGGCTTGAGCAGGGCGCCGGCCTCGTTGGCGCGATTGTAAAAGACGACCGGCGGTCGGACCCCGGCGCCGCGATCGCTGTAGACGGTGGCCATGTTGGGGCCGGTGGCGCCATTGTGCTCGAAGTGTTTGTAGATGGGACGAACGCCCATGGCGCGCACACGTTCGGCAATCAAGTCACCAATGGGATAGTCGACCATGGCGGAGACGATGGCCGTGCGCATGCGAAAACAATCAGAGAGATTGGCGGCCACGTTGTATTCGCCGCCGCTGACGTGAATCTGGCATTCGTTGGCTTTGCGGAAGGGGATGATGCCGGTATCGAGGCGGTGAACGATTGCGCCCAGAGCGAGAAAGTCGAGGTCGCCGGAATGAGGGATGTTGAGACCGTTACTCATTGATTATTCCTTGCAGGAAATTAGGTTTCAGTTTCAGCAGATGCGCGCTCACCCGGCGTTGGCCTCCAGCTTCTTTACATCCGCAATTACCTGGGCGGGGGTCCATTCATTGCCGGGATAGAATTGCGCCACTTTACCATCGGGGCCAATCAACGTTGTGGAAAGGGTGTGATTAATGGTGTTGTTGTCGCCCTGGGTGATGCCGATGTCGAAGTATTTGGCCATCTCAAAGGTCTCAGCCTGTGTGCCGACAGCAAAATCCCAGTGGCTGAAGGCGCTTTGGGTATCGCTGCCGATGTAGGCTGCGCCATAGGCGCGCAGACGCTCGGGGGTGTCGTGCTCCGGATCGAAGCTGACCGAGAGCAGATGAGTCTTTGCGTAGAGCGCGCGGTCGGATGAAAGCTGCTGGTTGATGGCGGCAAAGTTTCGCGTCACGCGCGGGCAGAAGTCAGGCAGAGGGCAGCGCGTGTAAATAAATGTGATGAGGACGGCTTTTCCGCGGTACTGGCTGAGCTGAATCGGACGACCATCCTGATTGCGGAGCTTGAAGTCGGGCACCTGGTCGCCCGGCGCAGGCACGTGATAGAGGACGGCCGGCTTGTAATCGGGCTTGCCCTGTGCGATGACGACGATGTGGTCGAGGAGGATATCGGCATCGGGATTCTGCGAAACGAGGACATCGGCGGTGATGACGTCGCCGGGATGCAACTCGCTGAGAACACTTGGATCTTTCAACTTGTAGGGCATGGTCATGGCTCCCATGAAGCCGGGGATTGCTTCATGGTTGACCGTGACTTCGCCCGTAGAGGGGCTGGTATTCACGACTTTGCCGCGCAGATGGAAGACCTTGAATGCCGGTATAGAGGACGACTGCTGCGGCGCGGTTGGCGAAGAATGGCATCCGGAAAGAAAAAAGAGAGCAACGGCTGCGCTCGATAGCAGGAAGCGAACCATAAATACAAGTGTATACGAGTGGTCTGACCATTAAACTGACTGCGGTGGCAGCGGCGTAGCCGGGCAGCGTATAACGCAGGAATGGGGACAAGGGGCGGAGAAAAGATAGACCCATGGCTGCGGGCCGGCGGCGTAGTGATCACAGCCAGTGAACGCGGCGCCCGAGCCATTGCCGCGGCATATCACCGCGCGCGACGCGCCGAGGGACTGATGGCCTGGCCTGCGCCGGACGTGAAGGACTGGCAATGCTTCGCAAAAGAAGAATGGCATAAACGGAACAGCGACGCTCGGATGGTGCTCAATCCCCTGCAGGAGCAGGCGCTGTGGGCCGGGATTGTGAAGGAAAAGAACAGCGAGGCGGCGAGGCTTGAAGGTCGCAGGCAGCGACTGGCGGCAATCGCCATGGAGGCTCACCGACTGATCTGCTCTTACGCCCCACAGTATTTGAACCCGAAAGTGCGGAGCACCTGGCAACAGGATGCGGGAGCATTCAGCGACTGGCTGACCGCCTTCGACGAGGAATGCCGCAGCCGCGAGTGCGTGGGCAGCGCTCGCCTCGCGCTCGAATTAACTTCGGCACTGGAGATGGATTCTTCAAGACGCGAGGCATTGCTGCTAGCGGGGTTCGACAGGATTCTGCCTGCGCAGGCGAATTTATTTCGAGCGTGGGGACTGTGGAGCGAAGTAGAAAATGGCGAGCCGGCTGGTGAAGTCTCATTCTTTGAAGCTGACGACACGCGCGAGGAGCTGGCTGCGTGCGCTTTGTGGTGCCGGGGGGAGCTCGAAGCAAATCCTGAAAAGAGACTGCTTGTGATAACGCAAAATGCGGCGGCGCAGCGCGGCGAGATTGAGCGGGCGCTGCTGCGATATGCGATTCCGGCTGGGAGCATCAGTGCGGGCGCGCCGCTGTTTGAATTCTCGCTCGGAGTGCCGCTGGCGCAAACGGCGCTGGGCCGTGGCGCGCTGTTGACACACCAGTGGCTGGGCGAGGCCATTACGGAAAATGAAATGGACTGGCTGTTTTCAACCGGACAAGTCGCTACCAATGATGCGGAGGCAAGCGCGCTGACGGCGTGTATGCGCGAGTTGCGGCGGCTCGACCTGCAGCAAACGGAATGGACGCTGACCCAATGGATGGCGCAACGCAAAGCCGATTTGTTGCTGCCGGTAGCGTGGATCAGACGACTGACTGAAACGAAGCGGGAGCTTGAGGAACGAGTCCGTTCGACGCGAAGACCGATGGATTGGGCGGAACTGGCGCAAAAACTGCTGGAGCTTGCCGGATGGCCGGGAGGGCGCGCTCTCGGCAGCGAGGAGTTCCAGGTAACTGAGCGGCTGAAGGGAGTAATGGAAGAGTGCGCGGCCCTTGGCTTCGACGGGCGCAGAATATCGTGGCGGGATTTTCTCAGCGATCTTAAAAGAGCGGCCGACCAGGCGCTGTTTGCGCCCCAGAGCAAGGATGCGCCGATTTTGATTGCCGGACCGGCGGAAACCGCAGGGCTTACGGTTGACGGCATCTGGTTCCTAGGCGCGAGCGAGGACGCGTGGCCCGCGGCGGGAGAGACGCATCCATTTTTGCCAATCAACGTTCAGCGCGAAGCTCGAATGCCCCATGCAAGTGCGCAGTTTGACTGGGAGCTGGCGCAGGCGATGACCGCGCGATTGCTGGCGTCGGCGCCAATCGTGAACTTCAGCTACACGCGGCAAGGCGATGACGTGGAAGCCAGGCCATCTAGGGTGATTGCAAGCATCGCCGGCACGGCGCGACCGCTGCCGGCAGAACTTCGGACGAGAGATGATTCCGAAGCTGCTACGGAAGCGTGGACAGACGAGAGTCAAGTTCCCTTCCCTGGCGGCAGGGTACGCGGCGGGTCAAGCGTGCTGACGGCGCAGTCG
>JASHVU010000645.1 GCA_030044455.1 Acidobacteriaceae bacterium
CCTGGCCCTGCGACGGACGAATAAGACGGATGCTTGTCAGACCATGCCGTATAGCCGCCCGCTTTGTGGATTACTCCGAAGATGGTATTGGTGCGGACGAAGTTCCAGGGGTAGACGGGAGCGCAGCCCTTCGTTGGGTCGCGGTCGAGCCTGGCCGGATCGATCGAATGGATGCCGCCATCAGTGAGACCCGCTCCCGGAGCGCCTCCGTTGAGTTTGGTCTTGTCGATGTCGATGCCTTCATCGAATTCGGTGGTATATCCGCTTACAACACCGGGCGTGCAGGGGCCGCTGGCATTGCCGTTCCCCGTGGTCTTCATTGGGGGAGAAAGGGTGCGGTCATAGGCGACATCGTAGTAGACGCCCATGGTGCGTGGAGTTGCGCCGGTCATGAGCGTCATCAGGCCGGGGAAGGAGTCGGATGGCTTTGAGGTGCTGGCGGCTACATAGTTCACTCCGGTGGTGCCGAGTTCAGCGAGATTGGGACAATAAGGTGCGCCGTTGTTGATGGAAGCGAGCCCGTGAGAACAATTCAAGTAATCTACGGCGTGCAAGCCGTCGACGCTGATCAGCAGTACGTGGTTGATCTGGTTGTGCCGCCAGTCTGCGTCATTGTTCTGGGCCATGACATTAGCCGCCGAAAGAACGGCCAGAGACGTGAGTAACAGGGGGATGTTCCTCATACTTACCTCCATGGGGCCGGATGTTAGCAATCGAATGCTTTGAGATAGATTTCACGCCAATGAACAATTCATGAATTCAATTTCAGATTTAGTGGTTTATTCCGATAACAGTAACTTATGAAGAAATGCCTCCTGCGCTACTTAGTACGCTTACTATCAATCTATCTTTCTCACTAACTTAATAGCACAAACGACTTAGATTGGATTTTGATCGGTAAATCCTGCGACACACGAAGGCGCAGGGGAGCCGCGCATGCAGCTCCCCTTGCTTTAGAGGTGCTGCTGGATACTACCTCTCGAGCTCACTTTCGACTTCAGGCAGCACAGATGTGCCTTCGATCCTGACCGCGTCCAGAGCGCGAGGATCCAGTCCCAGCGCCTTCAAAATGGTCGGGGCCACTTGGGCAGTTGTTGTTTGAGATGAGACGATCTGCGGTCTGAAGTGAGGATGAGATACCAGTAACATTACATTGGTATCGTCATGCGCGAAGCCGCCGTGGTCTCCAATCATCGTCGTGCTGCCCGAGTAAGTCATTCCAACATTTGGAGTCACGATGATGTCTGGGGAACGGGGGTCCTGTCCGGGGCCGAGACCACCCTCGTTGTAATTGAGCGCCACCGTAGGGCCATAGTAAATCTGCCCCAGACCGATTGCGGACGCATTGCTTTCGAGCAACTCTACCGCCGCGTCCACATTGACACCCGGATTAAGCCAGAGCACTGACACATCGTCTTCGGTCGCGCCGATGCCGGTGGGATTAAGAGGCGACTCCGAATAAGGGATCATGTTGGCTTGGGCGAGAAACGTCGCGGGCGTATTCGCGCCGTTCGCGACATAGAGGCCGGGGTCGATCGGCGAATCCCCGTGTTTTGCCGTGACGATGATCAAAGTGTCGCGATAGATGCCTCTATCCTTGAGGGCGTTGACGATGTCGCCCATTGAAGCGTCAACGAACTCGATCTCTTTGAACAATTCATCACTGGGCAACGCTGCAGCGTTCTTGTAACCACCCGCGCCAACATTTGGTTCACTGAGGCCTTCTCCGAAGTAGACAGCTTGGAAGTTCATGCCAAATACGGCCGGGGTCATGGCAGGCCTTCCATTGTGTGTCTTGCCCGCGATCTCATTGAGCAGAGCATGCACTTTGAGCGCGTCGTAGCACTGAATGTTTTCAAAACTGTTGGTCCACGATCCCAATTGGGACGTGTCGCGGATGGTGGCGCAGGAGACACCCTCTGAAGTTTTTATACCGGGCAGGGCGATCACGTTCGAATCCACTTCCGGCGAATAGTAGTCGTCAAGGCCCTTGCCGCCCGGCCCAGCGGTGAACGAATAGGAGGGGTGCTTATCGATCCATGCTGTATATCCGCCTGCGGCGTGGACCACGCTGAAAATGGTGTTGGTGCGGACAAAGTTCCAAGGATAGACTGGCGCGCACCCGGTCTGCGGATCGCGCACCAGTTTTCTCGGATCAATCGAAGCGATGCCACCTTCTGTCGGGGCCGCGCCCGGAGCTCCACCGTTCAGCTTGGTATCGTCAATGTCGATGCCCTGGTCGAAGTCGGTCGTGGTTCCGGTCGGCAAGCCAAAGGGGGTGCACGGCCCACCCGCCAAGCCAGTGCCCGTGGTGATTTTTGGCGCATCGAGCGACCGGTCGAACGCCACGTCGTAGTAAAGGCCGGTGGTCTTGGGCGAGCCGCCAGTAACGAGGGCCGCTAGACCGGGGAAAGAGTCGGAAGGCTTCGAAGACGAGGTGGCAACATAGGTGATTCCCGTTTGGCCCAGGGATGCCAGATTAGGGCAATACGGATCTCCATCGTTCACACCGGCTATTCCGTGAATACAGTTATAGAAATCCACGGCGTGCATTCCGTCAATGCTGATCAAAAGCACATGCTTGATGTTTCCCGGGCCCGGCGCCTCCTGTGCAGCCGCCACACTGTTCATCGATGACGCCAGCATCATCGCGAACGCAACTCCAGCCAGCAACGGTTGAACCGCTTTCATGTGAAAACCTCCTGAAGCGAGTGATGCTCCGAGGCAATACAGGCGGGTTATTGCACGGTGAATTCTAAGTGAATGATGGAATGGCCGGCTCTGCCCCGCGCCGACTTGGGTGCTGGTTCAGTAGGTTGCGCCTCAGCCCCAGGCGCCGGTTTCGAGATATTCGTTTATTGATTTGGCGGCTTTGCGGCCTGCGCCCATGGCGAGGATGACCGTTGCCGAGCCGGTGACGATGTCGCCGCCGGCGAAGACGCCGCGCTTGCTGGTGCGCATGGTTTCGGGGTCGGCGACGATGTAATTGCGGGCGTTGGTCTTGAGGTCGGGCGTGGTGCTTTGGATGAGCGGATTGGCGGTGGTGCCTACGCCGATGATCGCTACGCTGGCGGGCAACACGAATTCTGAGCCGGGGATGGGAACGGGGCGGCGGCGGCCGTCGGAATCCGGCTCGCCAAGCTGCATCTGCTGGCAGCGCGCGCCGGTGAGCCATCCCTTCTCGTCGCCAATGAATTCGATGGGGTTGGTGAGCACACGGAACTCAATGCCCTCCTGCCGGGCGTGGCGCACTTCTTCGCGGCGGGCCGGCATTTCGATTTCTGTGCGGCGATAGACCAGCGTGGCCGTGCGTGCGCCAAGCCGGCGAGCGGTGCGAACAGCGTCCATGGCGGTATTGCCCCCACCGACCACGATCACGTCGCGCTCGCGGCAATCGTAGATGGGCTCGTCGTACTCCGGGTCGTAGGCGCGCATCAAATTGGTGCGGGTGAGGAATTCGTTGGCGGAGTAAACACCGTTGAAGTGCTCGCCGGCAATGCCGAGGAATTGAGGCAGACCTGCGCCGGTGGCGACGAAGATTACGTCGTAGCCCTCCACGCGCATGAGCTCATCGAGCGTGACACTTTTGCCGACGACGACGTTGGTTTCGAATTCGACGCCGAGCGCGCCTAGGTTGTCGACTTCTTGGCGAACGATGCGCTTGGGCAGGCGGAACTCGGGAATGCCATAGACGAGGACGCCGCCAAGCTCGTGAAGAGCCTCGAAGACGCGGACGCGGTGGCCTTTCTGAAT
>JASHVU010000646.1 GCA_030044455.1 Acidobacteriaceae bacterium
GTGAAACTTGTTCGTTCCGGTCTTGGTTGTGATGCTGATGATGGCGCCGGCAGCCTGACCGTACTCAGGACCGTAGGAGTTGCGAATCATTTTGAATTCGGCGATGGTGTCTACCGACGGATACACCAGGATGGTGCGGCCTGATCCAACGTCGTTGTTGTTCACGCCGTCGACCAGGAACAGGTTCATGTTGTAAGGGTTGCCATCGACAGAGAAGTTAACGCCTCCGTCCAACCCCTTGCCCACAAAGTTTGCACCTTGCGCAGCGCTGACGCCCGGTGAAAGCTGCGTCAGTCCGACGAAATTCTCGCCGCTCAATGGCAACTCGCGAACCTGAGTGCCGCTTACGACCTCGCCCACTGAAGCTGAGGTGGTTTCAACCTGAACTGCATCGGCTTGAACGGTCACATTCTCAGTGACTGCTCCTGGCATAAGAACAGCGTTCACCTCAGTGTTCGTGGACACGTGGACTTCAACGCCTGTTGCCGTGAATTCCTTGAAGCCCTTGGAGCTGACTTGGACTATATAGATCCCCAAAGGCATTTGCGCGATTGAGTACGCGCCAGTGTGAGATGTGGTGGTTGTAAAGCTTACACTCGTAGCCGCGCTGGTCGCGGTCACATTCGCTCCTACGATTGCGGCGCCGGTCGGGTCAGAGACGGTGCCGACAATCGATCCGTAATACGCTTGCGCATGCGAAACGACGGAACCCGTCGCCAGCATGAACAACATGGCAAGAAGTACCCTCAGCCACGATTGGGCTCGAGTACTACTTCTTCCTGATTTTGCTTTTTGTGTTCGCATCTTCTTGGTCTCCTGATACTGCTACTGTGAGCCAGCTTGGTTGCCCAGTGTCTTACGCAGAATCAAGCCCCTTACCGTTCGAGAAACCTGGCGGATAGGGGCGTCTTCCCTGTTTCAGAGACAGTTGAGAGGGTTATTTCACTTGGCGCGGATGGTAACGTGATCAAATGACGATGTCAATAACAATTCTTGAGATTCTTTCGCCTATGTGATTGTTTTGGCCCAATCTGCGCATAATTCAGGAGGTGGAGGATTTGCATTTTCGGTGCTAATAAAGGGATTAATCTACAACTTTTGATGGAGATTTGGTTCGGAGTTGAGTTAAGAAAAATTTTTGCTCGAGCTGCGGAAAACGCTTCGGTTTTTCGCCTTGCTTTCGCCTATCCGAATCACCGGCTTCCGGACTTCACGCCCGCGAGACAGCACTCCCGAAGACGCGTTTCATGGGGAATACTGGAAGCCTCCTCAGAACACAATCCTGCTTGAGGTGCGACTCAAATACGGATCGCCGACAACGCGCGTGCGCTCGAGACCATGGCATTCAAATTCGCGCCAGCGGGGATAGGATAGGAAGGAATGCAGAACCTGCAGGGCCATCCTCAAGAAAAGCTCATGCGTGACCTCTTCGCAAAAGGCCAAGTTCTAAGGCCGCCGAAGCAATTCCGACTTTTGCATGTGGGTCGCAGATTCTTGCACAGTTTGTTTCTCGCTTCAATCATCGCAGTGGCAGCCGGCACTTTGATGGGGCAGCTATCAACGGAAGACCATCTCGCCGAGCCCGGCTTCTGGCCTACTCAGGATCAGCCTTCACGCGTGGAGTTTGTTGGAGCAGAAGCCTGCGTGCGCTGCCACGCCATCAGGACGGCCACGCAAAAGCAAACACCCATGGCAATGAATATGGCGCTTGCTCCGGCAGCAGACATTCTTCATTCGCATCCTGCACTGACGTTCTCAGCAAACAAATTCGAATATCGAATCGATACCAATGCGACCGAGAGCCGGTTTTCAATCGCTGGAGATGGCAAGCGCCTGTCGTACCCGTTGACGTGGGCATTTGGAACCGGTCGCGTCGCTCAGTCCTATCTGTTCAAACAGGAAGACGGCAAGTTTTACGAGGCCAGGGCAAGCTACTTCACCAATCTCAAGGGTCTGGACTTCACTCCGTCTCGTGCTCTTCAATCCGCATCCAGCATCGAGGAAGCAATGTATCGGCAGGTTCCCATGGATGAAGTGCGTCGCTGCTTCGGCTGCCACGCCACTGCCGCAAATATTGCCGGGAAATTCGATGAGCAGCGCTTGATTCCCGGCGTAAGTTGCGAAGCCTGCCATGGCCCTGGCGCGAGCCACGTAGAATTCATGAGCAATCGCTCGGACGGCAATTCCGCAGCCGGCAAATCCGCAATCTTCAACCCTGGAGATCTGCTTGCTTCAGATGCTGTGGACTTTTGCGGCGCGTGTCATGGCACGTGGTGGGATGTGAAACTGTCAGGAGTCACAGGCGTTTCAACCGCCAGGTCTGCTCCTTACCGGCTGGTCACCAGCAAATGTTGGGGAACGGGAGATGACCGCCTCACCTGCGCTGCCTGTCACGATCCTCATCGGCAACTGCAAACCGATGCGGCAGACTACGACCCGGTTTGCCGGAGTTGCCACGTCATGAATGCAGCAGAGAAGCCGACGAAAGATCGTCCCGGCGCAGCCTGTCCCGTGGCTAAATCCAAGTGCACAAGCTGCCATATGCAAAAGGTCTACGTGCCTGAGATGCACGCCAACTTCACTGACCATCGCATCCGCGTAGTTCATGAGGGCGAGCCATTTCCGGAGTAGGCTGGATTTCTCAAAGCGTGTAGCGCCGGTCTCCAGACCGGCTGTACGGTGGTCACCAGACCCGCCAAGGGAAGTTGGACCCTGCGACCACTTGCATTCCGGGTACGCTACGAGAAATGCACACTAGCTCCACTTGCCCGCGCCCTCAACAAGAGTGATGTAGCGGTTCAAAGGAAGATCGGTAAAACGCTCTACTTTGCCGCCGGGCTGGGGCCAGGCGACTTCAAGGCTGTCAATTTTTGTTCGGCGGCCAATGCCCAGTACCACTCTCGGGTCATGTGAAGACAGAAAGCTTCCGCCGCCGACCTTGAATCGCGTGCGCTTCAAATCTCCAGCCTGATAGGTGATGCGGGCTCCGACGGCGTCCCGGTTTGACTTGCTCCCGACCAGCTTCACGCCCAGCCAGTTGTTAAGTCTTCCCACGTTGTTACGCAACAGCAGCGGAGCTTCGTTGTTGTTGTTGATGAGCACGCTGACTCCGCCATCATTGAGAAAGTCTCCGATGGCAAGGCCGCGGGCGGGAAACTTTTTGGCGAACACCGGGCCGCTATCGCTGCTCACGTCGTGAAACTTCTTCCCATCGTTGTGAAAGAGCAGCAAGCGCTGGCGCCACTGAATGGCAGAAGATGCTTCGTCGAACAAATCGTCAGGGAAGCCGCTGCCGGCTATCAAATCAAGTTCGCCGTCGTTGTCGTAATCGAGAAACTTTAGTCCCCAGCCGCTCATCCATTTGGTCGACATGCCGATCCCATCCGGAATCGAGACGTCGTCAAAAGTTTCATCGCCGTTGTTCTGGTAGAGAGAGAAGAATTCCTCATCGATATTGGCAACAAACAAGTCCATCCAGCCGTCCTGATTGAAGTCAGCCGAATCCACCCCCATGCCGGAACGAGCCCTCCCGTCGCTGCTATAGGCTACCTCGGCCGCCAATCCGTTCTCCTCAAACTTTCCTCCGCGGTTAAAGTACAGAAAGTTCGGCACGGTGTCATTGGAGACAAACAGGTCCATCCAGCCGTCGTTATTCACATCAGTGGCGACAACGCTCCATGACTTGCCCAGATGTTGTGCGATCCCCGCAGATTTGCTTACGTCGGTAAATGTGCCATCGCCATT
>JASHVU010000647.1 GCA_030044455.1 Acidobacteriaceae bacterium
AAGGAGCGCTGACCCTGCACAACCGTGAGGGACTTTACACCTTTTCCTAAATCGCCGTAAACAAGCTGCTAGAAAACTCATTCGACGAAACAGTTTCTCCAGGGTTGACCCCGCAGGGGCTATAGTCCGCGGTTATTTTCGGAGCTTTATCGGCACCGGTAAACTCGTGCCCTGATGCGAGACCCTGTCCTGGGGATTTTTTCGCAGCCTGTAAAGGCAGCTGCGCGATCAATCATCCTCGGAAGGAGTGACGGGAGGAGTAACGGGTTTCTGCTGAGGCCTGGTCGAATTCTGTTGCGGCTTCGCGGGAGCGTCGTGGTGCGGCACCGGAGTCGAAGGGCCGGAGGGCTGGACTGCCTGGCCATTTTTCGGTTTGGCCGCCGGACCGCTTTGAGGAGTCAGGGCCGGACCTTTTGAGGGTGCGGCTAACGGCTGCGACGGAGCAGGCGCGATCTGCGGAGTCTTGCTGGAGCGATGGAACCAATGTTCGAGATAGGCCAGATAGGCCAGGGCGCCGATCGCTGCAATCGCCAGCAGCGCGACCCCCAGGATCTCGATCGGTCTCAGTTTGCCGAACATCTGAGTGGTCCGGAACGCACCGGACGACGACGATCCAGCAATCTTAGATGAACCGTTGGCGATGCGCGCAATCTCAATGCCAACGTTATCGTGCCCGCCGGCAGTGAGTGCGAGCTCGAGCAGCGCCGCCGACGCGGTTTCAACATCGTGCGCCGGATTCGCCACGACCGCTTCAATGGCGAGCTCGTCAACGTATCCCCAGAGGCCGTCGGAACAGAGAAGCAGCGAATCGCCGGGCTCGAGCAGGGCTGAATCGATATCGGGATCGACTTCGGCTTCGTGGCCCAGGCTGCGAGTGAGCACTGACGAGTCGGGATGATTGCGAGCCTGTTCGGGCGTGATCAGGTTGCGGTCAAGCATGGCCTGCACGGCGCTGTGGTCGCGTGTGACGCGATACAGGCGGCGATCGTGTACGTGGTAAGCGCGGCTGTCGCCCACGTGGCCAATCCACGCTTTTATCACCGCATCGGGCGCTAGAAGGTTGCGCTCCTGATTGGCGCCGATCGGCTGCAACAGGGCCATGACCACCGTGGAACCCATGTGAGCGTAAAGCGAACCGGGAGCAGAGGCCGCGCTGAGAATCTCCGCGTTGGCGCGAATGATGGATTCGCGGATCGCCATCGCGGGCAGGTAGTCGGCGGGAAGTCCTGCAAAATAGGCTGAGACGCTGTCGACGGCGATGTGCGAGGCAACCGCCCCGCCTTGATAGCCGCCCAGGCCATCGGCAACGATAAGCAATTCGCCCAGCGGTGTGGTGGTGCGCAGCACTGTGTCCTGGTTCTCTTCGCGCACGATGCCGCGATCGCACCTTTCAGCGAAGCTGATGGCGAATTGTTTCGGCTTGGCCGGCAACTTCAAGTTCGAACCCCGTGCGGTAGAGCCCAATGCGTTAAAACTCCCTTGTTGAGTAGAGCCGTTACTGAGGATCGTTGTCGCGCTTGCGCAGGATGACGATCACCGAAGAGATCGAGATAAAAAGCATAGAGCCGAGCACCGCCATGGAATAGCGGAAACTGTGCCGGTTGGCGACCGGGTGGGCTACCGGGTCGACGCGTGCAATGGTTTGACCCGGTGCGGCGCGGCATGATTGTCTCAAGCCGTTCTCCTTCCAGGTAAGCAGATAGCCGGGAATCGAATTCTCAGCCGGATCGGCGCATAGATCGGAGCTGTCACCGGGAGGACACGCATCCATGGGCATGAGCGTTTGCGCAGTCGCCGGCGGGTTGGCCGTGGGCGCCGTAACCGGCGGGGGCGGCGTTGCACCGGAACTGTCAGGCTGATCGGATCCGCATCTGTGGTCGGGCAGGAAACGCTTTGAACCCCACTCTTTGGCCGAGCCCTCGTGGAGCATATTGGCTTCATAAGACCAGCGCGATGGAATGATGGTGCTCAGGTACTGGCCGGCCCTGGGCATCAGATAAATCGGCCTCATTCCGCCGCCCAGAGCGATGATGGGCAACAGCACCACGGGAAGCAGCGCAATAGCGCTCTCGTTGGTGCGCGAAAGCGCGGAGATCGAAAGGCCGAGCCCCGCGCCGATCATTGAGGCCAGGAGCAGGACGAGGAAATCGAGGAAGAAGTTGGACTTCAGGCTGCAGGAGAAGTAAACAATGGCCAGCATGGTTCCGCATTGAAAGACGCACAGACCGAAGAGCACGGCCAGCTTTGAAAAAACGTAGGGAAAGAGCTTTAGAGTTACCATGCGCTCGCGTTTGAAGATGGTCCACTCGCCTACGATGTCGCGCGCAGCGTTGTTGCAGCCGAACCAGATGGCGGCGACCACCATCAGAAAATGCACGATGGGAAGTTTTTGTGCCAGCTCTTCAAAGTGGTTGGCACGCAAGGGATAGTTGACCAGGGCAACCAGCACTGCAAAGAGCGGCGCCTGGATGAGCAGGATTGCGGTCTGGGCGCGGTCCTGGAGCTTCACGATGATATTACGCCGCACCAGCGCCAGCCATTGCGTAAATCCGAACTGGCGGCGAGCCTTCTCTTCGCCGGTTTTTTCGTGCGCGGCGGGCTGTTTGCCGCTGCGATCCTTCACAAACTCCTTCTGGTATCGAGATGCCTCAAAGCGTTTGCGCCAGGTTTCGGTGCGGCCCGACTCGGGTACAGCGGCCATCCCTGTGAAAAGCATCTCGGGATTGAGTTCCTGCAGTGTGGGAACGGTGTGCGTCGCCGGCGGCGTAACTGGCGACGGATTGAAGAACTGTATCGAGTCAGGATAAGCAGGTCCGAAGTAGACCAGTGCTCCGGGGCTGTCGCCCTTATCGCGCGACACCATCAGCAGGTCGTCAAACTGCCGGTAGACTTTGAGGCTCGGCTGGTGAATGGTGGTAATGATCGTCTTGCCAGATCGCGAGAGCTGTTTGAGCAGGTCGACAACTGACTCTGCGTCATACGACGACAGGCCGGAGGTGGGTTCGT
>JASHVU010000648.1 GCA_030044455.1 Acidobacteriaceae bacterium
TGCGCGCAGAACGCCATCTTTCCGATCGACGAGCTCCCCGCCGACAAGGCGGAATTCGCCGAAAAGAACCGGGCTTACTTCAACTAGATTCGAAACCTCCCGGTTCCAGAATCCCAACTACTGGACTTGTGTGCTCCAGGTCTCGATTTTGAGATCTGAAAAAGCACAAGTCGGCGCAGTCAAGGCAGTAGTTTCACTCTGCTATTCCAGCTCGCTTAGTCGGGTTTGCTTTGATTCGCCGTCGCTGACGGCGTTTCCTGCGTGGACGAAGCCGCGGGCGGAGCTGACTTGCCTTCGTTGGTTGTTGGTGGGGTCGGTTGCGAAGATCCGGGCCCCGTTGTTTGCGGTGCAGTCGTCTGCGGCCCGGTTGACGGCGGTGTCGGCGCTGGCGCGCTTGCGGGCACGGCGGCAGGCGCCGCCGGTTCCGTGGCTGGCTCGGTTGCATGCGGCGTTGCGACGGAAGGCGTCGCCGCAGTCGCGCTCAAAGGCGTCGGCAGCTGCGTCACCGGCAACGTCAGAGTCTGTACCGTACTCGGATCGTCGCGCAGCTTAAGGAACAAAACCCCGTTCGTCGGATGCGGCACGGGCAGCTCGGTCCCGGTAAATTGCGGGGACACGTCCACCGCATTGCTGAAATCCGATGTCGATGAAAACGAATCGGCAAGAAAAAGATCGTCGCCGCTCAGGAAGCACGGTTTTGAAACCGACCGCGGGCAGCGCAGATCTTTGAAGCCGGGCAAGCGAACCAGCGTTCCCAACTCCAGCCAGTCGCCCGCGATTCCGTCAGACGAAACTGCACGCACCCGCACCGGACCGAATGCGGAAGGCCCAAATCGCTTCAGCGGTTCCACAGTTCCCACCGCGGTCTTTGCATCCTCCAGCATCAGGCTTCCGTCCGCCAGGTCGAGCATGGTGTGAAAGCTCGAGTCATCCGCCGCCACTTCGACCTTCTCGTCTCGGGAAAAGTGCTCGGGCGAGTTCGATTGTAGAAAGATCACCAGCTTTCCATCGACGGGCAAATCTTCAGAGCTGCCAAACTGAACCGGAATCGGCGGACCATTGACTGAGTTCTGCACGCCCTTGCTCAACAGGGTGATCTCGGGCCGCGGCGGATCGACCGTCACCGGCGTCTTCAATTCGCGTCCGTCCTTCAGCTCCACGTGCGCCGTGTAGGCCTTGCCGGGAATCAGGCTCGCAGTCGGGCCGTTCGACTTCATTGTCAATTCATCAAGGTCGTTCACATGCGCCAGCGACGACGGCGCAAAGCTGATGCCATTCACCTTCGCCGTTGCCACCTGGTCCAGGCGCGTGCCGTTCAATACCGCTTCCTTGTCTCCGGCGCTCAGAGTCAGCCGCTCCAACGATGCCGCCACATCGTAGGCCGTCATCTTTACTGTGTCGGGCTGTGCAAGCCCGTATTGGTCCACAGCCACGGTCACCTGGCCTGCCGCCGCATCCTTCAATGGCAGCGAAACCTCCAGTGTCTCCCCTTTAGCCGTCTTCCATGTCAGCGGCTCGTTGTGCCCTCCTGAGCTCATCTCTTCAATCTTGTTCACGCACAGCGTGTTTCCGCCTTCAAGGTGCACCGTGTCGTCGCGGCCCACCACCAGCGCCGATTCATCCGCCGGCAGAAGGTGCCACTTGCCCGCCTCAGGAGAGATAAGCGTGTACCGCGGACCCTCCCAGTCGTCGAATCCCCATTTGCCGGCGACCGAGCCGATCAGCTCACCCGAGGGCAACTGGGGCATTTTGCCTTTGGGCACCAGACCGCCAACTCCGGGCTCGGCTGTGACCGGAATATCCACACCGGGCCCCTTACCGTCCATGGGTTCTAAGTGAAGCGTTAAATCATGCGCCAGTCCGGTTGCAAATACCAGCGGCCCGCCCTCAGCGGGTAGTACAAGTTCGGGCTTATAGGCGCAAAAACTATCTGACGGGTTGGTCGGATGCAGCGGCTCAGGCCGCCCCGGTCCTATTGGCGGCAGGCCCACCACCACCACCGATTTGGGATTCCGGAACGATGGAGGCATGTTGAGCCGCAGATTCAGCGTGTCGGTCTTGGGCAATGCCAGCGCCGGGATGTACTGGAAGTGTGCCGTATGCAGCGACGACAGGATTCGCGCGGTATCCACCACCGCGCCAACGTACGGGCTGTAAAGGCCGCCGCCTCCGATGTTCGAGTAGCTCAACTGGTTCATCAGGTCAGCCGTCGAACCGCTTGCCAGCTGATCAACAAGCGATTGCGCATTGGCGTCGTCAAGCACCAGACCTTCGGAGTTCTGAGAAAGACAGGTCGCCTGTTGGTCAATTGGGCGCAGAAAACAGTCCTGGTTGATCTTGATTCCCAGGCTCCGCGCCGCGTTCTCGGCCCGCGTCTTCAGTGATTTCGGGTCGGTCGCCGAGGTCGCCTTCACATCCGTCAGGTAGGCTTCGAGGCGCATTCTCTCCCAGCTGGCTGCCTGCAGATCCTGGGCCGCGCGCACAAAAGCACCCGGTCGGCCAGTCACTGCCTTGCGCAGCGTGTTAAAATCCCCGCCCGTCTCCGGCGCTAGAAACAAAAGCGCCTGCTCCGCCCCGTCCGGAACGTTGACAAACACACCCTCCTGGCGCGCCACTCCGTTCCACGTTTCAACCCGTGTAAACCAATCCGGCGGCGGCTGGTTGGTCGCCCCCCTCAGGAAGGCGATTACCAGAACAAAATGATTCGATTGGGTTTCCGGGAAGTCGGGATGAATCCACAAGCGATCGCCCGGCAGCAGGTTGCCCACCTCGGAGATGGGCAATGTGACCGCTCCGCGCTTGACATGCACGTCTATCTTCGGGCCGGTGAGATCAAATGCCTGGCCTTGGCCTTGGGCGAAAAGACCGACTGAAGCTGAAATCCAAACCAACAGCAAAAGGAAACGCAAGCAACTGCGCATGTACCTATTGTACGAACTCCGCTCGCGAAGGGAAGCGGGGACTTCCACCGACTTTTCATTGAATTCCCATCTTTCCCGAGCGCAAAGCCCATTCTTCGAGTAAACTTATCGCCATATACTTCCAGGGCCACGGCGTTGTGGGAAATGATTGTTTATCGAATTCACTGAGCCGCTGACAGCGTTTTGAACATCGATTGCTGGTTTGCTTCGAATCCAGGTTGCAAAAACCATCTCCTTGAAGGCCGTCCACTCTCTCGAAGCTTTGCAGAGTTTAGGAGGAAGCACCAGACGGTTTTAGGGAACCTGATTTCAACATTCGTCTGCGTCAAAGTGAATTACATACCGTCAAACACACAAGCCGTTTGCATATCGTCCGTCGTCTTACTTTGATTCGTGATTTGCTCACTTACCTCGCCTGCCCGATCGATTGAGCAGGGCTGATTGTTTCGAAGACCCTTTCT
>JASHVU010000649.1 GCA_030044455.1 Acidobacteriaceae bacterium
CGGGGCCTCTTCGCCCACTCCATTGCTCTCGGCACGGCTGAAGCCATGACCTTCCGATACTGGTTCTGTCTCTCACTTTCCAAATGCGATTGCCCTGGGCGCCTGACGCTCCTCTCAGTCTCTCTTGACTCCCAACCCGGCCTCGGGTAACTTATGCCTACACGGGAAAGGAGGATGATCCAGCCTATGAAGATTGATTTACCTAGTAGTACGGTACGTGAGGTGACTGAGGCCTGAGGCTTCGCGTCTCTGGCTCCAGATAAGACCGGGCGGAGGGTTCTCCGTAATGGCTCTGGCTCGCGCTTGATACGCGATCGCCTCAGTCCAATCCCAACAGTCTACCGGCAGCGGCCTGCGAACGTGAGTTCTCGGGCCGTTGTTGTTTTTGGAGCTGGCAACGAGTGAACGCGGGAACATCGGAAACAAGGCTCGGCGCGTTTCAGAAATGAAAGACAAGCGGAAGTGCTGACCGAAAATCGTGGCTTCGATTGCTTTGCCGGCCGTCGAACTCAATTTCGAGAAGTGGTTCTGGCGCGAGACGCACACAGAAAACGCCATTGGTCTCAATGATGCTTGAAGTCTCCGACTCAAAAGGCATTGGAGTGTTAAGTATGAGGCCTGTGAATTCCCGAATGCCGATGGGGTGTTCGACGAAATGAGCCTCACGTTGGGCGCGCCGCATAAAGTCCATATAAACCCACATCGGCTCGGCCAACTGGGCGTCGCCTATGTGAAACTTGAGAGGGGCCGGCAGGTAGGTGGGTTTGTAGGCCCAGCCGGGAAATGGCGCTCCGCCCGGCGATGGCTGGCCTTCTTCCGATCCCGCCGCCGGGCGCAGACATACGCCGAACGGCGATGAGCCGGAATAACGCCGGGACCATCGCTCCCAAAGCCGCGTCGGCCGTGTCAGCTCGCTCTGCGCTTCGATCGGATCGTTGACCCAGACCAACTCGATCATCGCGTTCAAAAACGGAAAGCGCCGGCAGGCGGTGCCTTGGCCTGGGTGCGTGTTCGAAGGCCCTTCGCGCAATCCAAAACGAACGAGTTCTTCGGCCTCAGGCGCGCCGGGCTGGGCACATACAAAAACGTGATCCAGTTCAAGGTTCATTGGCGTCAGTTTACGTCGATTCTCTACCGCGAAACCAGAGAGGGTGCGTCTCGGGATCTTGCCGGCGGGAGTCGAATGAGAAGAGATGCCAAATGGCTCCGTTCCTCTCAAAAGACGTGGACTCGGCCGCCCGCCCGGTGAACCTGGCAATGCTGGACGCCCAGAATCTATGGGCCGCAACGTTAGTTGCCATCACGCGAATTTGCCATCTACCCGGAAGACGGAGCCAAACCTTCTCGGCCAGTTCGCGCCCGATTCCTCGACGACGATAACGGCGCAATACGAAGAATTCTGTCATGTCATAGGCTTCGCCATCGGCAGACTGTTCTGAAATCTTTGTGACCAAGACAAATCCGGCTAACTTTTCATCGAACCTCGCCAGAAATGGAAGCCGGGAAGCGTCGGACCAATAGAAAGGAAGGTCCTTGTAGCTGTAACGGCCCTCGTTCCCGATGTCGCAAGGAGCCAGTTCACTGAAATCATGGATGTAAAGCTGAAGGAGATTCTCCATAACGGACTGCTGCTGGGCGTCAGCCTGGATCAGGTCAACTTCGCTGGACATGCACCCAAGCTTAAATCCAGTTGCCATTTAATGTGAATTGCCGGCCACTCGGAAATTGAGCTTTTGATCGATTTGTTGAAGTTTAATAGTGAGTAAGTTCTGCCGGAGGGAGACGCGATGAAACACGAACTGGAGAACACCATGGCGTTGCTGGAGCGGACACCGCGCGCGCTAGACGCATTGCTGCGCGAATTGCCTGTCGAGTGGACTGAAAGCAATGAGGGCGGCGACACCTGGAACGTGCCCGGCGTGATCGTCCATTTAATTCACTGCGAGCAGGTTGACTGGATGCCTCGGTTGCGAATCATTCTCGAGTTTGGCGAGGGGCGCACCTTTGACCCACTCGACCGCGACGGTTCTGCGCGCTCGGGCGCGGATAAAACGCTGGACCAGTTGCTGGATGAGTTTGCATATCAGCGCTCGCTGAATCTCGCCGCGCTGCGCGCGCTGCGCCTTGCACCCGAAGACATGGATCGTAGCGGCATGCACCCGGCTTTGGGCTCAGTGACACTCTCTCAGTTGCTCGCAACATGGCCGGCGCACGACCTGACGCACCTGCATCAGATCTCGCGCATTATGGCGCATCAATATCGCCAGGCGGTTGGGCCGTGGGTCCGTTTCCTGGGTGTGATGCAGTGCGGGGGGCACAGCTCGCAGGCCTGAGTCGCCGTAAAGCCTCCCGAATCCAGCGACTTTCCAGCTTTACTCATGCCGGGCTATGATGAGGCACCATGTTCCCCTACGATGCTTCGCTCGTCGCCGCCGCGTCAGCCAGCCCGCAAACCGTCGCAGACGTAGTCCAGATTCTCGAGAGCATCCAAGCCATCTGTGCTGACGGCGATGGATTGAAGTGGTTCAACGGGCTCTATCTCGAGGTCACGCAGGCCGTCCAGGCACGCTGCCAGTCAGCGGAAACCGGTGCGGAAGGATTCGCGAATCCTGCGTGGATTGCGGCGCTGGATGTTCGGTTTGCCAGCTTCTACATCAACGCAGTGAAGAGTTCGCTCTCAGGAGCCGCGACGCCGGGCTGCTGGCAGGCGATGTTTGCAGTGCGCAACGTGCCCACGATTGCCCGCATCCAGTTCGCCCTGGCCGGCATGAACGCCCACATCAACCACGATCTTCCGCAAGCTGTGCTCGCCATTTGCCAGGCAACGAGCGATCCGCCGCAGCACGGCACCGCGCAATACAACGATTACACGGCCATCAACACCACGCTCGATAGCCTGATGATTGCGACGAAGCAGACCCTCCACGTCGGCCTGTTGGGCGACGCGCTACCGCCGGTTGGCCGGCTTGAAGACACGCTGGCGGGATGGAACATATCGGTGGCACGCGAAGCGGCATGGAACAATGCCGAACTCCTCTGGCACCTCGATGGCGTGCCGGCTGTTGCTGCCACCTTCCTCGATACCCTCGACGGCCTCACCACCGTCGCCGGCAAGGCCCTGCTGGTTCCGGTTCTCTGACCGCGGTGAGCCCCCACCCTGGCGACATAAACAAAGACGTCGCAAGGATGCGGCAGGCGGCATCGTGCTGCATCGATGCCGTAAAATCCACATAGCATGAAGTGTCCATATTGCGGTTTCGGGCAGGATCGCGTGGTGGATTCGCGCGAGAGCAAAGAGGCCGACTCGATCCGCCGCCGGAGAGAGTGCGAGAGCTGCGGACGACGTTTTACGACCTACGAGCGCATCGATGAGATCCCCTACATGGTGGTGAAGAAAGACGGTCGCCGCGAGCGCTTCGACCGCCAGAAGATCTTGAGCGGCCTCTTGCGAGCCTGTGAAAAGCGGCCGGTTTCTTCAGGACAGCTCGAGAAGATTGTCGATGCTACGGAGAGTTTTCTTGTTGACGCGCCGGAACGCGAGCGCAGCACTTCGGAGATCGGCGAGTTGATCATGCATCACTTGAAGAGTCTTGACACCGTGGCGTATATCCGCTTCGCCAGCGTGTATCGCGACTTCAAGGACGTGCGCGAGTTCAAGGAAGAGCTGGAGGGATTGCTGGGGAGCCATCGCGGCGGCAAAGCGAAAACCCCTTCCGCATGAATTGCCTGCGGTGGTCCGGATTGGCGGCCTTTCCGTCTCAAATCGAGTCTCAGGAGAGAAGAAAGCGCGATGACACTCGG
>JASHVU010000650.1 GCA_030044455.1 Acidobacteriaceae bacterium
TCGTTTCGGCTGCTGCGCGGCGGCTCGGCCAAAGCGGCGATCCCGGAGTGGATTCGCCGCATGCAGCCGGCCAAAGGCTCGCTGCTTCCGGTGATTCTCGCCGTCGAAGTCACCGACGTCGTCTTCGCGCTCGATTCCATTCCCGCGGTGCTCGCCATCTCTCGCGATCCCTTTGTCGTCTACACCTCGAACATCGCTGCCATCCTCGGCTTGCGCTCGCTCTACTTCGCCCTCGCCTCGCTGCTCGACCGATTCCGCTACCTGCACTACGGGCTTGGCGCGCTGCTCGGCTTCGTCGCGCTCAAAATGCTGCTCGCGCATTGGGTCGAAATCCCGATCGTTCCGTCGCTGGTTGTGATTGGGGTGATTCTGGGCGTTTCCGCGGTGGCCAGCGCAATGGCGGATCGGATACGGCCAAAAGCTAAAAGCTAAGCGCTGTTTTTTCAATCCATCGAAATCTGCACCAGCCCCGCTTCCCGTTTCGGCTCAATCTGCCCGCGTTCCCGCTCCATCCACGCCGGCATTGCCAAATGTTTTATCCGCGCCACGGCGCTGCCGATGGCCATCGACCCGTGCAGCAAGTGTTTCGGCTTCAAGGGCCCGGCAACGCGCATCTCGCTCACCCAGTGGCTGGCCGCGCTGGCCGAGCAGCCGCATTGGCTGCAGTCAGGATCGCCGCCAAAGACGCACGGCTCAACGTGCGTCTTCAAATCGACCGAGTAGTTTTTCGACAGCCGCGAGAAGGTGCACTGCCTGGGCGACGCTGGCGGATGGAGCAGCGCCTGCGCGTATCCATTCGGGGTAAGCAGCTTGGGGTAGCGCTCGCGTAGCCGCGGCAGTTCGCTCGCCACACGTTCGCGTTGCTCAGCGCTGAGCCGCTCCGCACTCTCTTCGCCGCGCTGTGGAGAGTAAATGCTCACCCAGATGTACCGCACCTCGGGCCGCTCGCTCCAGAAGCGCACGTACTCTTCGAGATATCCTGCCC
Source organism: Acidobacteriaceae bacterium (assembly GCA_030044455.1). Taxonomy (GTDB): domain Bacteria; phylum Acidobacteriota; class Terriglobia; order Terriglobales; family Acidobacteriaceae; genus Telmatobacter. The sequence continues at coordinate 986 of JASHVU010000650.1, forward strand.
GCGCAAGCATCTGTGCCGTGATGGTCCAGTGAACGTACCAGCGCCGCCCGGCCTGGTTCTCCAAAATCCGCTCATAGGTCGCCGGATTCCGCCGCACGTTGTGGTGCTCGGGCAGCCCGTCCACTGAGATTGCAGCCGTGAATCGCTCGAGCGCCATCCACTCCATCGGAATGGGAATGATGCCGCTGGTTACCACCATGGAATAGATGCCGCGACGCGCAATCTCGGGCAAAATGCGGCTGAGCTCGCGATGCCGCACCATGGGCTCACCGCCCACCAGCGTGACCTGCAGTGGCTGGTGCCTGTCAATAAGCTCAAGCACGCCGCGCACCAGCTCATCGCCGCGCTTATCGCTCAGTTGCCGCAGCGTGGTTTCGCCGCCCAGGTGGTTTTCGCCGTACGCGTAGCAGCCCGGGCAGCGCAGCGGGCACTCGCGCGTTATTTCAATTGAAAGCATGGGCGTATGGCCCCGCAGGACCTTGCCCCAGGATTGCAAAATGTCACTGGTCCGCAAGCGTTTACCCCATGGGGATTGGAGTTGGCTTTCAGACTTCCAGCGCAAAGCGCTTGAGCGTTTAGACGCGCGCCGACGGCGAAGGTTCCAGAAAAGCAGGAGGCAAGGGAACGGGCTCAGGGAACAGGGAACCGGGAACGGGGATCGGGGCTCGGGGCTCAGGGATCAGGGATCAGGGCTCAGGGATCAAGGCTCAGGGCTACCCATCCGCAAGAGCCTGATCTTCTATTCCCTATTCCCTATTCCCTATTCCCTATTCCCAGTCCTTTTCACCACTCTTCGAACCGCACCGCACCGTTGCTGGCCACAACCGAGTGTCTTGCGAACCGCTCGTCGTCGCGCCGCGGAAAATCGTTGCGATAATGCGCACCCCGGCTCTCTTCGCGCGCGAATGCGGATTTGAGAATCGCCCGCGCCACGCGGCACAAGGCCAGACCCTCAGCCAATCGCCGGCTGGTCTTCGCTTGCTGTGCGAAGTACTCAATTCCGGTCTCGCACTCACCCAGCGCCGAGAGCCCGGCATTGAGCGTGTCGCTGGAGCGGAGAAGGCCGGCATTTGCCCACATCGCGCGCCGCAAATGTTCGATGTGAACCTCCAGCAGCGTTTCATCGCTCCGGGATAAAGGCTCCAGCGCGTCTCGCTCTTCGAACTTACACCGCTCCAGTGGCAGCTCATCGCCAATCATGGCCTTTGCCGCCCGCGCGCCAAACACCAGTCCCTCGAGCAGTGAATTCGAAGCCAGCCGGTTGGCGCCGTGCACGCCCGTGCACGCCGCCTCGCCGGCCGCGTAAAGCCCGCCAACACTCGTTCTCCCGGCCAGATCGGTCTTCACCCCGCCCATCAAATAGTGCGCCGCCGGGCGCACCGGAACGAGGTCGCGCCTGAGATCGAGCCCGTAACGCGCCAGCACGGCGCTGATTCCCGGGAACCGCCGCCCCAAATCGATGTTGGGATCGACGCTTTTCACATGCCGCATGTCCAGGTACACCGGCCGCGCCTGGCTGTCACTTTCGCCCGTGGCCGGCATGCCTTCGCGGGCAATCGCCCTGGCCACCACGTCGCGAGGAGCCAGCTCAAGCAGCCGGTGGTATCGCTCCATGAACCGCTCGCCCTTCTCGTTGCGCAGCCACGCGCCCTCGCCGCGCAGCGCCTCTGAAATCAGAAACCGCGGCGCGCCGGGCAGCGAGAGCGCCGTCGGGTGGAATTGGTAGAACTCCATGTCCGCGAGTTCAGCCCCAGCCTCGGCCGCCAATGCGATTCCGTCTCCCGTGGCTACCG
>JASHVU010000651.1 GCA_030044455.1 Acidobacteriaceae bacterium
GGGATCCATCTCGGCGATATCCACGCGATAGCTCACCGTCTTTGCGGTGGGAAAATCGGCCGGAACTTTTTGCGTCACCTTGCCCGTCGCCGCCCATTCCACGCCCCGCTGGAAAATGGTCATGAATCCCACGCAGCTTAATGCAAAAACGTCGTGGCCCATGGGCGTGTGGAAGATGCGCCCCTTGCCGTAGCTGAGCACCATCATCATCGGCTCATCGTAGCCAGTGCCTTTGTTCTTCAAGTCAGAATGCGCGGTGGCCAGCACTGTCATGTTTTTGCCCGGGCCGCGCAACATGCCGTAGAGCTCGTCGTTGGCGTGCATCCATACCGGCGGCAGCCCGCGCGTGATGGGGTTCTTGTCATCGCGGATCGTAACCTGGAAAGGCAGCCGCTGCCCATGCTGGCCGGCAGGACCGGGCTTGGGGTCCGAAACCAGCTGCCCGTCTTTGAAATACCAGTAAGGTCCGGCATTCTCGTTTCGATTGCGCCATCCACCCACGCCGATCATCTGGTTGTACTCCGGCCAATTGGGGAATGAGTTATCGGCGGCGTGCACAATCACCAGGCCTCCACCGTTGCTCACATATTGCTCGAACTGCGACTTGAGCCCGGCGGGCCAGTCCGGCCCGTCGTAGTTCATCACCAGCGCCTTGTACTGAGTGAAGTTGGGATTGAAACTGCTGAAGTCACCGTCTGATTGTGGCGCCGTGATCACCGTAACATCGAAGAGGCCGGTTTCTTCAAGCTCAAATTTCATCACCTGCGTGGTGAGCTTCCAGTTGTGGTAAGCGCCGCCGCTCTGGCCATCGACGATCGCGATGGGAATCTTTGCCGCGTGCGCTGCAACTCCGCTTTGTGCGACAAGAGGCAATGCAACCAGAATCGAAATCCAGTTTTGATTCATACGACAGCACCTCGAAACAGAGGGTCTGGAGACCCTCTGGACAGCCGGTCAGGAGACCGGCGCTACGAATTTACTCCGGTGGCGGATAAAACGGCAGTTTCTCGTTTTTTTCGTTGGCCCGCTTTACGGTTGCGTCGTCAAACAGCAGCGCGGGAGCGATGACCGTCTGCGGCACTTCGCCAAAGCTGTTTTCCACAAACAGATCCTTGCCTGCCGCATCAATGCTCGAGCGCAGAGCACGTGTGTCAATATCAGCGAACACAGCACCGCGAACAAGTTGGCGATTGCCATCGGGAGTGACACGATACAGGAGGCGCGGGTTGGGTGCACCTGCCATGGTCTCGACATAGTAGACGCTCGGCAAGCCTCGCGCCTTGGCCATGTCAAGCAGCTTTTGGTTCAACTCTGCGTCGCTTAGCCCGTTCTGGGCCGTCACCTTCAGCACACCGATGGTTGGCCGTGCGCCCCCGGTGAGCCCGGCTCGGGCATGCCCGTTCGACGCCGGGAAATCCTTAACCGGCTCGCGGCCGAGAAGGTAATTCACGAGGCGGCCCTGGGTGATCAGCTTTACCGGTTGAGCCGGCACTCCCTCATCGTCAACATCGTAGGCACCGGTCAGACCCTTGCCGTTGAAGGTTTTCAGCGTGGGATCATCGACGACGTCGATGAAGTCAGGCATTACGCGAGACTGGTAGCTTGAAGCGAAGGCGCCGTTTGTGCGCGCCTCTGTGCCCAGCTTGGGGCGCGTGGCGACCACGGAATTGGCGAGTAGCGAGAAGATGGTCTGGGCACTTGAATCCGCGCTCATCAACAGCGGCCCGTGATACTCCTCATCGACCAGCGGCGCCTTGCGCAGTTCGCCGAGTGAAACGATCTCTGCCACGGCTTGCTTGTTGAAGGCATCTTCCGAGTCGAGGTCAGAAGGTGCCGTTCCTTGGGTCGAAAACGAGCGATCCAGACGCATGCCGTCCTCGGCCTGTGTCCCGGCCTGGAACGACTCCACGTAGTCGGTCGACGACTTGCACAAAATGGTTCCTTCGCTGGTAACTAGCCACGTGGTGACGGCACGCGCGTGATACCCGGCTGTGCAGTACTGCATATCGCGCTGTCTAGCTTTTACCGTGGCGTCAGTCCGGTAGAGACCGCTTGCGCGGGCTACGCGCTCGGTCCACGCGGACTCATCTACGCTCAGCCGCACCGGTTGAGCCAAAGAGATCAGCGGCTTTTCGTGGCTGAAGTCGTCGGCCTGGGGCGGCGTTTCGACCTGCTTGAGCGCAGCCTGTTTTTGCGCGTAGGCAGCTAAGGCATTCTTGTAAGCTTCGTCCGTCGCCATCCACAGCGACGAGCGAATGGCGATGGGATCGTCATCGAGCCCAGTCAACTCAACTACGCCGTCGCCGCGCCCGCCCGAGCTGTCGGTTTTGTAATCACCCACGCGCACGGTTACGCGTGCAACGCGCTCCTGACTCCGCCTGGAGCCCTCGGTAGCGCCGAATTCCGCCCTGGTCTCAAAGTCCTCCAGGCTTTCAATGCGGTACTGGATGAAAAATGGTTTGGCAAAGCCCGGCAACTGAAGTTGGCTCATGCTGCGGTCGAGTTCGGTAAGCATGGCATTGAGCACGGGATCTTTTTCAGCATCGGCGCGGGTGGGCTGGGCAGGGGCTGACAGAGTTGCAATAAGGAGTCCGGCGAGAAGAAGCGCGGTTTTGATTTGGGCCAGATTCATTCGACATCCCTCAGGGGCTAAAGCCCCGAGTTTATTTCCTGTACATGATGGCCCGGCTAAAGCCGTGCCGTTATTACAAAGCCAATTGACTGTTTCGGTATTCACGGTGCACGATTTCACTGCCCTTCCGCTGGTTTGGGCAGAATCGGCGGTCTGGCAGTTCCCTGGGCCTGCTTTTGCGTTTCAAGATCGCTCATCAGAATGGCAGGCGCCACAGCGCTCACCGGAATCGATCCCGATTCCGCGCCGCAAATGCCATTGAAGACCTCGTCTTTGTCGCCGGTGGCAAGAATGCTCTTCATCGCCGCCAGCGGCGTACCCACAATGCTGACGCCGCGCACCAGTTCGTCGGGGCGGCCATCCACATACACGCGCCACACCACAAGTGGGACCACTGAAAAGGCCTGCGGCGAGTCGCGCGTAGTGACGGCAAAGCCAGAAGAAATGTCTTCGAAGTAGAGCCCATAGGGTTTGCCCTGCTTTTTGGCTTCGTCGATGAGCTGCTGGCGCAGTTGTGCATCCGGCACCTTATTGGTCGAAGTGACGATCAGGTTGCCCTGGCGCCCGGTGGGTATATGTCCCGTCTCAGCGCGGCCGTGACCGTTTGAAGAACTGAAACTGGCGATGGGCAGGCGCGACATGAGGAATGTCTTGAGCACGCCATCCTGGATGAGGTCGACGCGCCGGGCCTTCTCACCTTCATCGTCATATTCGTAGCGGCCGCTGAGCCAGGTGTTGCCGAACTTAGTCATGGTGGGATCGTCGGCGACGGAAAGAAATTTGGGCAAAACATCCTGGCCCACGTCCTTGGTGAAGGTCTGGCCTTCTTCATCGCCGCGCTGGCGCTGGCCCTCGAGACGATGGCCCAGCACTTCGTGAAAGAAGACGGCTGCAGCCCGGCCTGAGAGCAGTGCCGGCCCATTGAATGGCTCAGTCACCGGCGCCTTGCGCAGCGCTTCAAGGCTCTTGCCAAGCTCCCGCATCGCGGCTTCCATTACCTCCTGCGAAGGCAATCCATCCACGGTTTCCGCTTCGAAGGTCTGGTCGCGGAACAGGTCCATCCCATCGTCGGCGCGCGTAACCGCGATGGCCACCAGCCGCGCCTGCAAATGCGGCGTCACGATCTTTGAACCTTCAGACGACGCGTAATAGTCGGTCTCATTCTGCACGGTGAGAATCACGGCGTTCTGGTAAACATCGGGGAACTCGCGAAAAATGGCAGAGAGCGCCCGCACGCGCTTTTCCCAAGCCGCGCGGTCGACCTCAACCGGCGGCGCAACTTTGCCAATGTGGATCTGGGGCTCTTCTTTGCTGAAGTCAGGCGAAGTGTCTTCTTCTTTGGCTCTTACCTCGGCTTCGGTCTTCACGCGAAGGTAGTTATCGAGCGCATTGCCGTAGCCGGTGTTGGTGGCCATCCAAAGCGAGCGGGCCATCGCCACGCGGTCGT